>JAFVTB010000119.1 GCA_017503445.1 Clostridia bacterium | reverse complement strand
CACTGCCCGCAAACGGGCGCAGAAGTTCAAGTTCGGCAACCTCTGGAGGTATGCCCAAAAGCCCAAACACAGGCGCGGTTATGCCCACAAGGATATCCATAAGCCCGCTGGCACGCATAAGTGCAACCATGATCATCACAGTTGCCACAAAGGGGAAAATGCCCAAAACAAGATCAAACGCGCCCTTTGCACCCTTGACAAAAACGTTATAGGTTTCAAGGCGTTTTATGCGGGCGTAAATGAGCAATGCAAGGATCAAAACGGGCATAATATAAACGCTAATCGCCATTTTTCACCCGCTTTTTGAAAAAGATTTTTTCGCACACTTTGGTGGCGGTGATTGCGGTGATGCAAGTGATGATTGTGCCAAGAATTGTGGGAAGGATTATGCTGGTGGGGTCCACACTTCCCGCCTGCGCGCGAAGCCCCACAACAGTTGTGGGGAAAAGTTGAATTGATGTGGCGTTGACAATCAAAAGCATTATCATTGGAGCGGTGATTTTGCCACTGCCGTCATCAAGGCGCTTCATTGCCTTGATGCCCATTGGGGTTGATGCGTTGCCAAGCCCCAAAATATTGCTTGACATATTCAGGGCGATATATTTTTCAGTTTCTGGGTCATTAATTTTAAAAAGTTTGCGAATAAGTGGGCGAAGTAGCCGCGCAAGCCGCGCCCCAAGCCCTGTGGCATCAACAATTTCCAAAATGCCAAGCCAAACGGTGTACACCGCCAAAAGTGTGATGCAAAGATTGATCACATCCATTGATGCGTTTGTCATTTCACTGATCACGCTTTGCGGCTGCACAAAAATAAGTGCCGCAATGGATAAAATCATAAGGTATGTCCACAGTTTGTTCATAGCACAAATATATGAAAAGTTTTCCAAAGTTATTTACATTCGCGATTTTTTGTATTACAATATTCAAAAGGAAAAAATTATGATTGATATACATGCGCACATTTATTATGATGATTTGGCGAAGGATATCCCCGCGCTTTTGGCGCGTGCAAAAGATGCGGGTGTTGAAAAAATTGTTTGCGTGGGAAGCAGCCTTTCCACATCAAAAAAGGCGCTTGACCTTGCAAAAAAATATGACAATGTTTATGCCGCAATTGGCGTGCACCCCGATGATGCGAATGGGTTTGATGACCAAACTTTTGAGTGGCTGGAGGATAATGCCGCGCACCCAAAGGTGATTGCAATTGGCGAAATTGGGATGGATTTTCATTATGAGGGTTATGACAAAATGTTGCAAAAAAAGGTGTTTGTGCGCCAGCTTGAACTTGCACACAAACTTGGATTACCAATCCAAATTCACAGCCGCGATTGCACGGGCTTTATGATGGACACCCTTCGCGAAAACAAGCATCTTCTTTCAAACGGTGGAATTGTGCACTGCTTTTCGGGCAGCACAGAAACATTGCGCGAAGTGATTGACCTTGGGCTTTCAATTAGCATTGGCGGAATTGTCACATTCAAAAACGCGCGCGAAACATTGGACGTTGCCCAAGAAGTGCCACTTGAGAATCTTCTTTTGGAAACTGATTGCCCATACCTTACGCCCCACCCGCACCGCGGCGAAACCAATGAGCCAAAGTTTGTTGCATTGGTTGCCGAAAAAATTGCAATGATAAAGGGCATTTCGTTTGATGACCTTGACAGAATCACCACCCAAAACGCCCACAGGATTTTCCCAAAACTTTTAAAATGATTTATAAATTTCAAGCATATTGGAAAACAGCACCGCATCTGCAAACACGCGGATGTCAAGCCCCATAATTTGCTTGATTTTATTTATTCGATAAATCATTGTGTTGCGATGCAAAAACCATTTTTTGGAAGATTTTGAAAGATTAAGGTCATTATCCAAAAAGATTTTTGCTGTCTTTATAATTTCTTCATTTTTAAGGATTTTTACAATCTCGTTATTATTGAAAATATCATTATAAATCGTGTTATCTTCTAATTTTGCACAGCGCAAAATGAAAGACGTTGAAAAAACCACGCGGATTTTTTCCTTTAAATTATCAAACTGTGTTTTACAAACGTTTTGTTCCATTATTTCCTCTCTTCAACAACAGAACCATTTTCAAAGAACACTTGCCTTGAACACAATTCTTTTGCCAAGTTTTCATCTTTTGTTGACAGGATAAATATGCTGTCGGGCGCAATAAAATGCTTTTTCAAGATTTCAACAATTTTTTCGCGCTGGTCAGTGTCAAGATTATCCAGCACCTCATCAACCAAAAGGATATCAATTTTCCTGAGTGAGAGGCGGGCAAGACTGATGATATATTTATCAAAAAGCCCCAGTTCGCCAACCATAACATCTTTATAATTTTCAATGTTGAAATCAATCAGGGTTTGGTTTATTGTGCTTTCAATTTGTGCGCGGCGCGTTGCTTGCAATTTTTCCACATAAAGCAAATTTTCATAGACAGTTTTATGCTCAAAAAAAATCGGGGTGGCAGGCAAATATCCAAGACTGACATCTTCGGCAAAATTAAGTTTTTTAAGGGGGATATTTTTGATGTAAACCTCACCTTTTTCGGGGGTTTCAAGCTTTGCCAAAACACGCAAAAGTGTTGTGCGGCCGCTTTCGGCTTGGCCAACAAATGCCACCGTTTCCCCCGCCGCAATTTCAAGGTTGATGTCATAAAGCGCATAATATTGGCGGACATACTTTAAAAACAAGTTTTTTATCCTGATCATTTATCTCTCCGCGGATAGCATAGCAAAAATCAGCAAAAATTTCAAGCGTTTTG
>JAFVTB010000118.1 GCA_017503445.1 Clostridia bacterium | reverse complement strand
TAAAAAAAATTATTTTCATTAAGAAAATAATTTTTTTTGCGATTTTTTATTAGTTTATAATTGTTGTGCAAAGCACAATTGGTTTGCGTTTTGTTTTCCTTGCAATCGTGTTTGAAATAAATTTTTTCAAATTGTTTTTCAGTTCTGTGGCTTCAATTGTGTGAAGGTCAAAAGTTTTCAGATGCACAGAAACAGCAGTTTTGATTTCACGCAAAACGCTTTCCATTTCGTGTTGATACAAAAGCCCGCGGGTGATAATAATTGGCTCACTAAGCAGTTTGCCAAGCTTGCTTGAAATGTTGACAATAGCAATCACAAAGCCATCTTGGGCAAGCTGAAGACGGTCCTTAATCACGGGGCTGTTGGCATCGCCAAAAGTGTTGCCATCAATCAATTTTGCGCCAACTTTCACAAAGCCGGCCTTGCGCACAAGCCCTGAAGACATAATAACTTGGTTTCCAAGGTCTGCAATAATAATGTTGCGGTCTTGATATCCTTTCTTTTTGGCAAACTTGCGAAAGTCTTCCAAATGCATATATTCGCCATGCACGGGAAGCACATATTCTGGCTTTACGATGCTAAGGATTGTTGAAATTTCGTCTTGATAGCCATGGCCTGATGCGTGGATTGGTGCAAGCTTGTCATACACCAGCCCAACGCCCTTATGCACAAGTTTATTCATCACGTTGATGATGCCTTTTTCGTTGCCCGGGATTGGTGATGAACTGAACACTACGCAATCGTTTGTGGTGAGTTTGAATTTTGCAAAATTATCGTTTGCCATGCGGGTGAGCGCGCTGAGTTGTTCACCTTGACTGCCGGTTGTGAGGATGCAAATTTCGTTATCGGCATATTTTTTGACATCTTCGATGTTAATCACGTTGTCGCGGTCATAGTGTAGGACGCCAAGTTTCATTGCAATTTGGCTGACATTCAGCATGCTGCGGCCTGTGAACACCACCTTGCGTTGATATTTTTCGGCAAGGGCAAGGATTTCCTGCATACGGAACACATTGCTGGCAAAGGTTGCGATGACAAGACGTTCATTTTTATGTGCTTGAAAAACACTTTTTTCAAGTTCTTGCATAACCTTGGTTTCACTGAGTGACCAACCCGGGTGACCGATATTTGTGCTTTCGCACATTAAAAGTTTAACGCCCTGACGGCCAATTTCTGCGATGCGTTTAAGATCGGTGGTTTCTTGATTTATTGGTGAATTATCGATTTTGAAATCGCCTGTGTGAAAGATTGTTCCGCAAGGTGTGTTGATTGCCACCGCCATTGCGCCCGCGATTGAGTGGTTGACATGGATGAATTCAAAAGAAAAATCGCCAATTTTTAATTTTTGATGTGGTTTAACTTCGATCGATTTATATTTCACGCGTGGGTGTTCGCGCATTTTGTTGTCGATGAGGGCAAGGGTGAAGCGTGATGCATAGATTGGTGCTTTGATTTCATTCAAAACGAATGGCAATGCGCCGATGTGGTCTTCATGGCCGTGTGTGATAACAAATGCCTTCACTTTATCTAGTTTATCGCGAAGATAGGTGATGTCTGGGATGATAAGTTCAACCCCCGGGATTGTGGCATCGGCAAATGTCATGCCGCAATCGAAGATGATAATGTCGTTTTCGGTTTCAAAAACCGTCATGTTTTTGCCAATTTCGCCAATGCCGCCAAGGAATGAGATTTTCACTTTTGGCGCGTGGGTTTTTGGCGGGAAAGAGCGCTTTTTGGGATAAAAAGGCCGCTGAGTTGTTTGTGTATTCATATATTCTCCTATATTTTTTGCAAGGGTTGGGGGCGCGAAAATCGGGGCTTTTGCCGCAAGGCAAAAGCCCGGAAAAGCCCCCACAGGGGGCTTTTTGCGCGGCACAAAGTGCGCCAAGCGATTTTTGCGCCCTTTATCCTTAAATAATAAACTTAATCTTTTTAACCTTGTCTGTTAATTCAAGCTTCTTTGGTGAAACGATTGTGTTAAAGTCAACATAATAACGCATGCCTTGGTGTTCAAAGAATACAACCATTCCAAAAACAGCCATAACAAAGCAATAAAGTGGGATAAGTATAACACTGCCAAACGGACTTGTCAAGAGGAAAATAAGTGCCAAGATAAACATAATCACAACGGCGTTTGATAAAACACGGGCAAAACTTCTTAAAACAGCGCGAATTGCTTTCCCAAAACCAGTCCATGTTTTGCAATTGCTTGCGGTGATGGCACTTGACCAACACCCCAAAAGTGTGGTTCTGAAGGCGTAGTACATAATGATCCAGCATGCTAAAAGGGCAACACTGGCAATCATCCACGCGGGGTGAAGAGTTGATAACAAGCAAATTCCCACAATTCCACCAAGGAAAATCAGGTTGAATGGCAA
Organism: Clostridia bacterium; assembly: GCA_017503445.1. GTDB lineage: Bacteria > Bacillota > Clostridia > Christensenellales > UBA1242 > UBA5489. Next base: position 802 of record JAFVTB010000118.1, on the reverse strand, counting down.
AACCATGATTGTGAATGCCAAACTGAAAGCGCTTGAGCGGTTAAGGCGGCGGATAAAACTGCTGGTGAATCCATATTTTGTTTGGCTTGACATATATCCAAAGATGCCTTCATTGGTTGCAAGGTCTGAAAGGTGCCAAAGATATGGCAAAATGAAGAAAATTAAAACAAGCACATACACCAAAATTGCGGGGTAGGTGGTTGCCAAAGCAATTAAAAAAACATACAAACTTTCAAGCAGTGCGCCAAGCGCTGTTATTATTGCGGTGGGGCCACCTGCGATGGTTGCAACCCCGAAAAACGAGATGGTGGAGTTTGTGAGAGTTGCAAATTCAGGCATCTTGGTGATCCATGCAAGCGTTGCGCAAAACAAGCCCGCAATAATGCCAATAACGATAAGTTTGTAAAGCAGAACTTTCCAGAAAATCGAAAAGTTGCTGGCAAGCAGTTTAATTGTGTTTTTGAACATAAAAAACCTTTTCTTCGAGGTCATTATAACAAATATTTGCAAGTTTTGCAACTAATTCTTTATAAGGTTTAAAAGGGTGTGAAGCACTTGGCTGAGAAGTTCGCATGTGGTTTTAAGGGATTTTTTGTCTTGATTTTTGGAAAGTTCAAATGCGATTGCTGTGCCAAGAAGAATGGTTTCTTGTGGGGAAAGTTCCATATGGTTATATATGATTGAGGTGGGCGCGGTGCCAAAGCGCACAAAAGTGCGCTTTGCGGCGCGCGGTAAAGCCGCGCGCTGCAAAAAGCCCTCGGCTTTTTGCGCGCCGCGCCCCCCTTCCGCATACTCCCCCGCC
>JAFVTB010000117.1 GCA_017503445.1 Clostridia bacterium | reverse complement strand
GGTCTTGAAATTAAATCACACAATGCGGATGGAGTGCCAGATATTTCTAATGTAGATACCAATCAAGATGCATCAATAACTGTAAGCAGCACAAGCTGGAACTATATCTCCGCTGGTGGATATAATTGGATTATCATTGGCTCTTATTCAGAAAGTTCTCATACAATTTCAACATTAACAGTACCACAATATCAAGCTATTGGTGGCAGTAGTTTGGCAGACGGTACCCCTGCAGGAACTGCAGTGAAGGATGAGGATTCAAAACAGGTTATAAAAATTAACGATGTAACCGTGCCTGCTTTTTTAAATGCAAAAACGGGTTATAATGGCGAAATCCCGTTTGGTTGCGTGCTGTGCTTGTGTGAAGAGAATATCACAACAACAACATTTAACCCCTCAACAAGTTCAGGGAATAATTACAGCGGTTCAGACTTGGAAGATTATATGAATAACACTGTTTATGGCAGCACAAGTACGCTTAGCACCGCTTTGCAAGCTTTACCTATTGTCCCTCAAAAACTTACGACCTTATATTCAGGGAACGAACCATCAATTATTGAAAATGCTTATGTTTTTCCTTTGGCAGGTAGAAGCAACACTGAAAGTTTCTATGTTGAGTCATATTTAGACACCGACGCGAAGCGTGACATTGACGCCACATGGTGGTTGCGCTCAGGTAACGCACCCTATTCTATCTACGCGTACTTCGTCTACACGGATGGCGACGTCCTCAGTAGCAACAGTGTACACATATTATTGGATAGGTCCGCCGGCGTGCGCCCAGCTTTCGTCCTACGGTTGTACAGTGCTTGACATCTTCTTTAAAGAATTTTGTAATTTTCTTTAAAGGGGGTGATATAAAAGTTTTAGGGCAGTGACAAAATCTAGTTACAAAAATCTTAGTTAATTAATTATGTAAACAAATCCGTTATTTAAAAAAACACCTTTGCAAAAAGGTGTTTTTTTAAATCATATTCAACTTTGTTAAAATTGCATATCAGGATTCGCTTTAATTTCATATCTATCTTAGTGGAACGATATTGTTTAATTATCAAACAGTGCGCTGGCTTTTTTGTTTGATGTTTTTAAAAAATATTCCAAAAGGGTGTTGCGTTTCAGCATAAATTTGTTGTTGATCATGGTGCGCAGGTGGCGCTTTTCGCCCACCAAAACCACAAGTTTTTTTGCGCGGGTGATGGCGGTGTAGATAAGATTGCGGTTGAAAATGATGCTTGGGCCGCCGATTGCGGGGATCACCACGGCATCAAACTCACTGCCTTGGCTTTTGTGGATTGTGATTGCATAGGCAAGCGAAAGTTGCCCCAAATCCTGCCGCGAAAATGTGCAAACCTTGTTGCCTTCAAACGTCACTTCCACTTCGCCCGCATCTTTGTTGACCTGTGTTATAAAGCCCATATCGCCATTGAACACGCCCTTGCCAAAAGTGGTGCGGTTATCGGGGTGATATTGCGTGAATTCCATATTATAATTGTTTGTGGTTTGCATAATTTTGTCGCCCAAACGGAAAGTGGTTGTACCAAAAATGATTTCCGGCTTTGAAAACGCGGGCGGGTTAAGGGTTTTTTGAAGCTGCTGGTTTAGGTTGAGTGTGCCGCAAAGCCCACTTTTCATTGGCGCCAGCACCTGCACATTTTTTGCCTCCACGCCCAAAAATTTTGGCAATCTTTGCGAAGTCAGCCCCACAATTGTGGCAAGGTTGTCTTCCAAATTCACCTTGGTTTCAAAGAAAAAGTCATTGCTTTTGTTATCCAAAAGTGGCATTTGCCCCGCGTTGATAAGGTGCGCGTTGGTGATGATCAAACTGCCCTCATCTTGGCGGAAGATTTGTGTTAAGAACGCGCATTTTATAACGCCGCTTTTGATGATATCCGCCAAAACGTTGCCCGCGCCCACGCTTGGAAGTTGGTCCTTATCCCCAACGATGATAACCTTGCAATCGGGTGGCAGTGCGCGGAAAAGATAGTGTGCCAAACTTGCGTCCACCATTGAAAATTCATCAATAATCACCGCGCTGCACGCAAGGGGATTGGTTTCGTTGTATAAAAACTTGTGGTTTTCAAAATCCATGGCAAGCGCGCGATGAATTGTGCTTGCGGGGCGGCCAGTGGAATCACTCATACGCTTGGCGGCGCGCCCAGTTGGCGCAAGGCAAAGTGTGGTGTGGTTTTCTTGGTCTAAAATTTCCAAAATACACTTAATAATCGTTGTTTTGCCCGTGCCTGGGCCACCGGTGATAACACTTACCCCATTTGAAATTGCGGTTTGGATTGCATTGGCTTGTTCAGGGTGAAAACTTATATGATTGACCTTTTCAAAATGCTGTATGCTTTCGGTTAAAATTTTTGGCTCAAGCGGCTGGGCAAGGTTCATAAGCGCAAGTTTTTCCGCCAGCTTTTTTTCGTGCCTAAAAAGATTTTCGGGTGCAACGATGGCTTCACCCTCAATCATTTTGCTTTCAATCACGCCATCAAACGCCAAACTTTTAATGATGCCATCAAACTGGGCACAATCGTCATTGGAAATCCCTAAAAGTTTTTGCGCGCTTTGAAAAAGCGTTTTTTGGGGTAAATATGTGTGGCCATTTTTTTCGCAAGCGGTTTTAAGCGTATGCACAAGCCCCGCGCGCAGGCGAAAGGTGCTGCGCTTATCAATACCAAATTTTTCGGCAATCTTGTCGGCGGTGAGGAAGCCAATGCCATTAACCGCTTCAATAAGGCAATATGGGTTCTCTTGGATTTGCTTTATGGTGTCATTTTTGAAAATTTCATAAATCTTCATTGCAAGATTCACTGATATCCCATACTCACCCAAAAACACCACAACTTTCTGCACGTGGCGATGCTGCATAAAACTTTGGTGAATCTCGTGGGCTTTTTTGATGGAAATGCCACGAATTTCGGCAAGCTCAAGCGGTTGAAATTCAATCACCTCAAGGGTTTTTGCGCCAAATTTTTTCACAATATGTCCCGCCGTGATCATGCCAACGCCCTTTATAAGCCCACTGCCCAAAAATTTTTGGATTCCGTTTGTTGATGTGGGGATAAGGGTTTCGATTGTTGAAAACTCAAACTGCTGGCCAAAGCTTTTATTTGCAACAAACTCACCCTGCACGCGCACCAATTGGCCACAGGTGGCAGAAAAAAATCTGCCCACAATGGTTGTGCGCTCCTTATTATGCTGAAGCGTGGCAATGGTGAAACCGTTTGCCGCGTTGTGATATGTGATGTGTGTAATTTCCCCTTCAAGTTGCATATAAGAATAATACAACAAAACAATCTTTTTTTCAAGTTTATCCAAAATTTTCTTGCAATTTCGTGGGAATAGGTTATAATTAAAGGCAGGAGAAAAGAAGTGGAACTTGCACTTAATTTGGCTGAACTTCAGGTGTTAAGCGAAAATTTTATAAAAAAAACCTGCACAAACTTGGCGGATAATGAGCTTAAGGTGCTGGTGATTTTGAAAATTTATAAGGAATGCAGCCCAACCATTTTGATGAGCAGAATTGGCATTTTAAAAACCAACCTTGCAAACCTTATGAAAAGATTGGTGTCAAGCGGGCTTGTGGAGGCGCGCCGAAGCAGCCTTGATGCCCGCGCAAAAATGTTCACCCTTACAAGTGCAGGGCACAGCCTTATGGACGATGTGATTGGAACCATTGACCGATGTTTGGACGATGTTCCAAAGGAAGAGTTTTATTTTGCCCTTCAAACAGTGCTTATGGTTCTTAATAAAAAAATATAGGAGATTATTT
>JAFVTB010000116.1 GCA_017503445.1 Clostridia bacterium | reverse complement strand
CAGACATATCTTTAAGTTCAACAATTGATTTTTCTGGGGCGATTTCGCGGGCCTGTTCATAAAGATCTGTCCACGCGTTTGCCATGTCAGAAACACTTCCGTTGATTGATGTTACAGTCACACCGATGTTATTAAACGCGTTTTGGATTGCGGTTTGAACTTTTGTGTTCAAACTTGTGAGTGCGGCATTGTCTTTACTGAGTGATTTAAAGTCAACATCTTCACCCACAAGGTTAATATGGCCGCTGATTAAGCTGTAATCCACGAATGTTTCAATGGCTTTTTCAATATCCATACCTGTGAAATTTACATTCACGAAGATTTGATTTGCATCTTCATTTTTGTATGTTACGCTGGTCACTTTATTGTTTGCATCAAGATTAAACACGATTTCAGGATTCATTGAAAGTTCAACAGATTGTGATGCTTTAGTTGTGCCGCAACCGATGAACGCAAGTGGCATTACAAGGCAAAGCACAAATGCGCTGAGCGCTGTTAATATTTTTTTCATTATTCCTCCTTACAAAGAAAATCTATCAAAAAATAAAAAAATTGTCAAACAAAAACTGACAATTTTAATATATGAATTTTCAGCGTTCCTGGTGAAGTTTGTTGAAATCAGTGATTGGAATGACGAACGAAACAACATCGGTGGTTTCATCTGCAAACGCAGTTTTTATGGCTTTCTTCACGCCGTCAAGATGTTTATGGGCGATGGCTGAAAGAACAATTTCTTTGCCACTGCCAATTGGTGTGCCAAAAAATTCTTCGGCATTTTCCCCACTTCCACGGGCATCAATCACAGTTGCGCCTGAACCAGCGGTTTTGCGAATAACATCCGCCACTTTTTCACTTTTACCCATATCAACAATAAAAACATATAACACACTTTCTTTCATTTCACACTCCTGGTCAATGGCAAACATTATGCCATTGTTTTTTTGGTCATAATACTTCAAAATAAACCGCGAGATCGCATTGGATTTAAGCTTGCCGGCGGAAAACATAAGCATTGTTTTTTTTGTTTCGGCTGCGCCAACAAATTCCCAAAAATTGAATTTATTGGAATATCCCCTGCATTTTGATATCCTTAAAAATTTAAGTTCGTGCGCCTGAAGATGCCCTTGGAGTTTTTCTGCAAGCTCGTCACCCGTGATAATAATATTAATTCTGTTCAAGATTTTCACGCCTCCTTTCAAGTTTTTTGCGCTTAATACCATAAATAATGCCCAGCACCTGCACCGCCAAGATTGGCACGGTGGCAATGATGCCCACAACGCCAAAACCGGTTGTTTCAAGCCCAAGCGCCGTGCAAAGCCCCACACAAAGCGGAAGCACAAACGCAACCGTCATTGTGCCAGATGAAATCCCCCCACAATCAAACGCGAACGCCGCAAACATTTTTGGCACAACAAAATTCAGCACAAGCGCCATTATCAAAAGCGGCGGAATAATGAATATAAGTTTGATTTCATAAATCACATGCACAAGCGCAAGCGCCACCGCCGCGGCAATGCCAAGCCCCAAAGTGATAAACACCACAGGTTTGCGAAGCAGCCCCGATGTAATTTCCTCCACCTGCCCCACAACCACAACAATTGATGGGTCTGTGAACACAAACAAAAGCCCAAGCCCAAGCCCAAACAAAATGATGATTGCATTTGTTGTGCCAAATGCGATTGTTTGGCCGATGTAATGTCCCATTTGGCTGAAACCAAAGTTGATGCCCAACAAAAACAGCACAAGTCCAATTGCTGAAACCACAAACCCAAACGCAATATGAAAAACTTGTTTGCCTGAAAGTTTAAGCATTGAAAAATTTGCAATAAGAAAAATGATAAAAAGTGGCAAAAAGGCAAGCCCCACATCGCGAAGACAAACCAAAAGTGTTTCAAAAAAGCCCAGCACCTCAACATTTTGAACGCCTGAATCCACTGGCCCAACGATAAAGCCCAAAATCAAAATTGCCAATATTGGACCAATTGATGAAATTGCAATCACCCCAAAGGTGTATGTGGCACGGGATTTTCCACGAATGGCACAAATGCCCGCAGCAAGCGCCAAAATAAACGGCACGGTCACACTTCCCGTTGTCACGCCGCCCATATCAAATGAAAATCCAATAAAACTGTTTGGCACAAAACAGGTCAGGATAATCACCACCGAATAAAGCGCCAAAAGCAGCCATTTTAAGGGAATATTTTTTATTATCCGCACAAGCCCAAAGCACACAAACAGCCCACACCCAATGCCGCAAATTGAAAGCAGCAGCCATGAGCTTAGAAAAGGATTAAGATGCACGATTTCGCTAACCAAAACTTGCACATCGGGCTCGGCAATCGTGGTGACAAGCCCAAACAAAAAACCAAAAATCACAATCAACCAAATGCTTTTTTTCTTCATAATTGCCGAGCCAACAAGTTTGCCCACTTTGATAATGCTGCCGTCAATGGCAATCAAAAAAATTGCTTGGCCCACCACCAAAAGCCCCGCACCAATCAAGAACTTAACAAAAATATCACTGCTGTAAGGCAACACACCCGCCAAAAACAAAACGCCCACCAACATCACAATGCCGCCAGTTGCCAAAAATGAATAAAACAGCTGCTTAAAAAACTTCACAATTTAAGTGTAGGGTTTTCAAGGGATAAAGTCAAACAAAAAGGCGCGCTAAATCACCAAAATTGCTGTTGCACTGAAGACGAAAAGAAGGATTGCCTCCACAAGGCACACCAAAAAAGAACCCCCAAGACACACCAAAAGCCACTTTGGAAAACTGCAGCACGGCCGCCCATATTTTTTCTTGCAATCCGCATTTTGCACCATCGCTGCACAAAATAAAATTTCAACCGCTAACAGCACAAGTTGGCATGGCACCACAACAATAATCCCCCAAATTGCACCGCCCACACCAAAAAGGCACACCATAAGCGCAACATTGAAACCCACAAGATATGCGCGATAAGCCACCACCACAAAGCCAAGTGGAAGCAAAAATATCGAAAGCGATGCAACAGAAATTATGGCAAAATTGATTGTAACGGAAAAAAATCGATCCCACACACTTGCAAAAGCAATTGTTTTGCCGGATGTTGAAATGCAAATGTTGAAATCGCCAATATTTGCAATTGTGATGCCACTTTTGATTGCAACAAAAACACCCGTTAAAACCCCAATTGCCGCAACCACACATAAAACCAAAATAAGCACCTTACTGCCGCGAAAAAAGCCCAAAAGTGCATACTTCAAATTCATTGCCTTGCGGCTTAATCGCCAAGATGTTCGCATAAAATATAATTATTATCCCCGTGCCAAAAAAATACATTTAAAGAAATTTTTATTGATATCTCAATCACTTTATGTTATAATGATGTCATTTCAGTAGAGATTGATAAATGATTGAGTTTAAGGGTGAGCAATCGAATGATTGTAAGATAATGATAGCTGCTTTAAGAGGAAAAAAAAGTGGTCTTGTTATTTCTTTAATAAATTTATTATTAGCTATTTTAGTATTATTATTAGGGCTATATAACAATCTTTGGATGGCAATTGTATTAGTAATCCTTTTAATCTTACTTTCGTTTTTTAGTTTTGTTACTCCAAAAGAAAGAGTTAAAAATTTTAAAATTGACTACAAAATTTGTATAGGGAATAACCTAATAACTCAAACATACAATACAATGTTTCAAAATAAGACAACTACAAAAAAACTTTCAAACATAAAAAAAGTGCTTGATTATGGAAAATTTTATGCTTTTGTTTTTAAGTTTGGAGATATAACAAATGCATGGATATGTGAAAAAGATCATATTAAAAATGGCACAATTGAAGATTTTGAAAAGCTTTTTGCCGATAAAATTATAAGAAAATATTAAATCTAAACTATCTCAATTGAGATGGTTTTTTTATGTTTAGCAAAAATTAGCACGAATTAGCAAAAATTAGAAGGCATTAGAATTTCTGGGAATTATACTTAAATTAAAGGAGGAAAAAATAAATGAAACCATTGCGATAAAAAAAGCAAAGCAAAAACAAGCACCCCACTACACTTATCCAACAAAAAACCCTTGCGGTTAGGCAAAGGCATCTTCAATATGATTGATTTCAAAATCGTGCTTATCGCCAACAACTTCAATAATGTCAAAGCGATAATCCACATCAAAAAGCCGATTTTGGTCAAGATAGCTTTCCGCAGAGTGGATAATATGCCGCTGCTTTGTGCGGTCCACCGCATCAGCCGGCTCACCAAACCCACGACTGGCGCGGGTTTTCACTTCCACAAAAACATATGTGTTTTTCTGGCGGGCAATGATATCAAGTTCGCCATAAAATGTGCGAAAATTCTTTTCCAAAATCTTATACTT
>JAFVTB010000115.1 GCA_017503445.1 Clostridia bacterium | reverse complement strand
TTTTTGTCCAACCCGCGCTGGTTTAAAAGAAGATAAAAATATTCTTTGGTCACGTTTTTGTATGTCGGCTCGCTTCCCAAATCGTCGATAATCAAAACATCGGGTTCAAGGTATTTGTCCAAGTAGGCGATTTTATCCTTTTGCTCAAAACTTGTGTGCAGTTTCAAAAAGTCATTATTGATTTGAAACGCGGTGTCCATAAGCACATTTTTGCTGCGCTTCAAAAATTCATTTGCCATACATTGAAGGAAAAATGTTTTGCCCACGCCCGCGTTGCCGCAAAGTGTGATCATGCGATATTTTTGATTTTCGGTTTGTGAAATTTTTTGAAGTTTTGCAATTATCCCTTTCAAAACATCGGTGGAAATCATTGAATAATCAATGTTTTCAAAACTCATAAAGTTTGCAATTTGGCTTTGTTTAAGATTCAGTTCGCTTTTGATTTTTGCAACGCAAGTGCACTCCTTGCCCTCCACAAAGCCGGTGTCTTGGCAAAGGGGGCAGAAATATTTTGGATAAAGGTTTGCGCGCTGAAAACCAATCTCGGCAAACACGGCATCAAGGCGCGCACGGGCTTCGTTTAAAGGCGTGGGATCAAAGGGGGTTCCAAACGCTTCGGCCTTGGTTTTTTGAAGGATAAGTTCAACCTCATCCTGATAAAGTTTTTTCACTTTTGGCATTGAAAAAATCAGTTGCTTATAATGATTTGCAACTCTTTCTGCCTTCAGGCGTCTTGCATCCAAAATTTCCTTTATTTGTTTGTTCATAATTAAATCTCTATGTCTTCCAAGCTGTCAAAAACGGCTTCAAGGTCTTCTTTTTTATATTCGCGCTCCCAGCCCTCTTTGTGCACTTTTGGCGCAAAGGTTTTGCTTTCAGGTTTTGGCAAAAATTCTTCGGCTTCTTTCACTGTGGTTATGCCCTTTGCGTGCCAGTTAGACAAAATTTTGTTCATATATTGCATTGGGATTGTTGTGCCACTTGATTTTTCAATCGCCAAATCCAAAAGTTCTTTTGGCATATTCCATGTGTATTTCCAGGTTTTGAAAAATTCGCGGTCTTGGCTGTTCACATGGCGGGTGATGCCAAGCGCGGAAAGCACTTCTTTCACCTCGGCGTCCTGTTTGACAATGCTTATCACATATTCGCTGATGGCTTCGCTTGACACAATGCCAAGTTTATAAAGTTTCAGCACCAAAAGGTCAAGCCCCTCCAGCGTGCGGGTGGAATTTTTAAAGCAAAAATCTGCAAGTGTGATGATTGACTCTGGCGTATGCCCTATATCAAACCACTTTGTTATGTATTTGTCAACCACTGTTTCCAAATTTTCATAATACACCCCAATGGCTTTGCATACATTTTTGGCGGTTTGCAGGCCAATGGTTTTCTGCGCTTCAAAATCGGTGATTTCGTCAATTGTTATGCGGCGCGCTTCATAATATGCCAAAAGTTTGGCATCAAGTTTTGCAAAATTCACTTTGCCGGATTTTTGCAAAATTTGGTCTGCCACAAACATAATGGTTTGCAGTTCAAAGCCAAGATTTTCCGTCCATTTAAGGAATTTGTCATGTTCATCAACACTTGCGCTGCGCTTTATGCCACAAATTTTCAAAATTTTGCCAATTTCGGCGGTGGTGATGCTGTAGGATTTGATTTTTTCCAAAATGGCCTCGTGGGTGGTGAAGCCCTCTTGCGCCCAATTGCGCGCAACGGTGTTGATATAGTTATAGCCCACATTTTTGCCCTTAAGCGCCACACAATAATCAATCACCAGCAAAAATGCCTTTGGTGCAATATTGAATGTTTCCATAACGGTGTAATATTCAGTGTATTCGGTTGAGGTTATCATGCGCCCTTCCAAAAGCGCCTGGGCTTTTTTGTTAAAGTCCGCATATTTGGATTTACTGAATTTATGGCTTGGCGCGGCGGCGTTTTTTGCAGGCAAAAAGCGCACTTGAAAACTTGTGCCATTGATGACATCAACCAGCCCCACCTCTTGCCAATAAAGGAATGCATCTTCAACATCTTGGGTTGAAAGCCCAAGTTCTGATGCAAAATTTTCAAGCGTGTTATTGAATGCGTTTGGGTTTGCGCACTTATATATGCCATAAAGATAAACCTTTACGCACACATCAGGCGCACCGGGCAAAAATTGCGTGATAAAAACATTGTCAACCTGGGTTGAGCCGTCCAAAACACTTTCTGTGGAATACTTACAAAATGCCATTTCGGGCAAAGTATATCACAAAAAATTTTTTTTGTAAATGAAAAACCCAAACACGAATTTTGAATTTTTTTGGCGAAGTTTATCCTTGCACGCGCGCGAATTATAAAATACCTTGAAAAAACTTTACTTTTTTTCAAAAATTATGCCATAATAATTGTAATGGCAAAGTTCAAAAAGTCGGATTATAAAAAACAACAAAATGTATACACCGTTATGGGCAAGATTGGCGACATCTTGTTTTATCCGGTGATTATTCTTACGCTGTTTTGCTGTTTTGCAATCTTCACCGCAAAGGGCGATCACAAAGTGCCGTCAATCTTTGGCTTTTCAATGGTGAACATAAGTTCTGGAAGTATGACCAAAGCGGGCTTTGAAAAGCACGACACTGTGTTTTTGCTTAAGAAAAGCCCAGATGTTTTGCGCGCAGGGGATATCATCGCGTTTTATTATTCAAGCAGTGGCGTTTCCACAAGCCAACTCACCAAAATTCAAACCTATGACATCGGCACCCACAGTGTGACATACGAATTTGATGAACAAACATTCAACACCCTGCGTGAAAAACCACGCACAATGAAAATAAAAACCGTTGACGAAATAAGCAAAACCACCGATATCTATTTTCACCGCATAATTGGCGTTTATATGGCCGATGATGGCACAATTTTTTATAAAACTGAAGGCGATACAAACCACTACAGCACCGGCCCCGATGCCTTATTGATTGCCGAAAGCTTGGTTGTGGGGGAATATCTTTACACCCCACCAATAATCCGTGATGTTTTCCACTTTCTTTCAACATCCATGGGGATGCTTTTGTTGGTTGTGGTTCCGCTTGGGATTTTGATGCTGTTTATGAGCTTTTCAATCATTGAACAAATCAGCCGTATGGGCATTGAAAAGCGTGTTCTTAGGCGTGAACTTGCATATGATGACCCTGAATCGCTTAAGGCCAACATTGGCATTGAAATGGAAATGAGTGATAAGGTGAAATTCTTTGCCACGGCCCAAGAAGAAGAACGCAATGCGGTGTCCTACTTTTTGTGGGGATATCTTGGCAAAAACGAAGAAGAACAATTGACATATCAAGGCATTATGCATGCCCTGACATATCTTGATGAAGACCCAAACAAATATTGGATGTATTTTGTTGGGCTTGCCAAAACAAAGCGCCAAAAAAAGCTTATGCACAAAGTGTGGCAAGAGTGGATTCAAGAAGAAAAAATCAAGGCCATCACAAAAAAACCAAAAGCGAAAGCCCAAGCCCCAAAACCTGCCAAACCGGGCAAAATTATTGCCGGCAAACAGGCGCCAAAGCGCCCACAAAGAAGTGAAGAATGAAAAATCAAACCACATTTTCAAAAATTGTTTCAATTGCAAGCACAATTTTATTTGTTGTGCTTCTTTTGCTTTTATTGTTTGCGGTGATTGCAAACCTCAACAAAAAAGAAAATCAAATTTCGGGGATTTTTGGATATTCTTTTGCGGTGGTGCAATCAGGAAGTATGCTTGACGCAGGGTTTGAAGTTGGCGATTTGGTTGTTATCAAAGAAACCAATCCTGATACGCTTAAAAAAGGCGATATCATCGTGTTCTACAGCTATAAAGACGCGGCCGACAACGCCGTTTTGGATAACTTGACCAACATCACCGCCCAAATTGATAATGGCACATATCAAGATTTCGTGGCTGACGACAGTGCGCTTAACCGCCACAATATCAATGATGCGATGAATGCGGGAAGTATGCTGGTGTTTCACCGCGTGATTGATATTTATGTTGATGAATATGGCACCCGTTTTTTTGAAACCAAGGGCGACAGCAATGGTGCCGCGGATAACACTTTTATTCGCGAAGATTTTGTTTGCGCAAAATATCTTAACAGCAGCCCGTTTGTTCAGGGGCTTTTGCAATTTCTTACAAGCCCAACGGGGCTTGTGTGCGTGGTGGTTTTGCCTGTGGCACTTACACTTATTTTGCAATTTTCAACATTTGTTGGTGAAGTGAAAAGCAGTAAAATTGCCACAAACCTTCTTACGCGCAAAGTGCGCTTTAAAGATGTTGATGTTTCAAAGGTGAAACTTCAAGATTATCTTTCTGCGCCAGAAAAGGTTTATCTTTATGACATCGCGCACCCTGAGGATAAACTTAATCTTGCCATCGTTTTGTGGGACAACAGTGTTGATAACGCCCTGAACCTTTATCAAACCAGCCGTGAAGATTATTATGCATATTTCGCCCAAAAGTTGAAAAAATCGCAAGTGAACAAACTGAAATTTTTGAAAATCAAGGCCGATCTTGTGCATCAAAACCCCGAAATGTTGGATGAAGATATTGACAGACGCGCAAAAGTGATTTATAACGAACAAAAGGAGAATGCAAATGCTTCAAACGCAAACCCAAACAATGGCGCAAATCATTGATCAACCAGAACTTGAGGTGATTATTCTTCTTTACCAAAACCCTGCGTTCAAAGGTGCGCCGCGCGCGTTTGACCTTGAAATTTGTGGCAAACCAATGTGGAAGTTTGTGGAACTTGCGGCGGGTGCATTTCCAATCAAAACCACAATTTGCACGCCCGAAAGCGATGTTCTTGAAATCATAAAGCCGATGCTTGGCGCAGCGCGCCACACTTTGGTGCTTTACAGCGATACGCCGCTTATCAAAAAATCCACAATTCTGGAAATTGCCGCGTTTGCCGAAGTTCACGATGTGAATGTGCTTAAGCTTCCGCGCGGTTATGTTTTTAACACAGAATATATCAAAACTGCTGAAAGCATTATCGCGCCAAGTGTGCAATATTTTGGCGATGAAGATTTTATTCAGGTGTTTGATTTTCGCCAGCTTGAGTTTGTGACAAATATTCTGCAAAATCGCATTTTGGAATTTCATCAAAAAAACGGCGTGTTCATCAAAAACCTTGCCACAACTTTTATTGATGCAGATGTGGTGATTGAGCCGGGCGTTGTGATTGCGCCAAACAACCATATTTTGGGAAGCAGCATCATAAGCCGCGGCACAAAACTTTTGCCAAACAATGTTTCGCAAAATGCCACAATTAGTGCAAATTGCATGCTTTGCGGGGCGTATATAAATGGTGCAAAAATTCCAAGTGGCACACGCGTGGAAGCATATCAAAAAATTGAAGGATAAAAAATGAAACTTTTGGTTGGGCTGGGAAATCCCGAAAAAAAATATGATGGCACATA
>JAFVTB010000114.1 GCA_017503445.1 Clostridia bacterium | reverse complement strand
CTTTCTTATGGTCAGGGTGATAAAGCAATCAAACTTATGAAAAAAATGCTTGAAACAATGGAATTTCCTGTGATTTTGGGACTTATTTCTGCGCATTTCCGTCGTATGCTTTATGCCAATCTTGCTGAAGGCACAAACGGTGAAATTGCAAACCTTTTGGGGGTGAAAGAATTTGCTGTTGCCAAGGCAAAAACGCTTTCAAAACATATAAAGCCAAATGCAATTTTGCAAATCAACAACCTGATTTTGCAAATTGATTATGATATAAAATCCGGCAAAATGAACGCGGAAAATGCAATGTATTTTCTTGTGCTGCAAATTTGCCAACTTGTAAAGGGTGAAAAATGATTGAAAAAATTTCAAAGCTTTCGGGTGCAAAAAAATGGGGGCTGTATGTGCTTGTGGCCCTCAGTTTTGCGCTTGCAAAAGCCCCAGGTGTGATTGCGCAAAATTCGGCGTATGGTTTTTTGATGTCCGGTGCGCTTATTGTGGCAACTGGGCTTTTTGCGTGGGTGATTTTTGAACTTTTGGTTGGGTTTTACTACAGCGCTCTAAAAGACAAAATTGGCGCAAAACTTGATTATGCCAGCTTTATGAATTTATTTCGCTTTTTTGTAATTTTTTTAAATATTTTTTCATTTTTATTTTTTAAAATAATTATTTTAATTAATTTTTACCCAAATTTTGTAAATTTATTTATAAGTTTAATTTTAAATTTTCTTTTCATTTTTGCAATATGGTTTGTGGTCAAAAAGCATTTTTTGAAGGATGTTGCAGATAAATCCAAAATCTCACTTTGGTGGTTTGGCTTTGGGTTTATGTATCTTTTCTTGCACACAATTATGTGGGGGGTGATTTGATGAAAACAAAAATTTTTGCTGCGCTTGCTTGTGCTTTGGCAATCCCTGCTGCGGCATTTGCGGCGCTTCCAACAAATGTTGTTTTTGCAGCTGAAGCCACCCCGCAAAGGGTTGAAATGTTGATTGATGAATATTATCTTTCAGACCTTGAAGCCGTAAAAAACCGCACAGCGGGCAGCACGGGTGAACTTGCGATGGCACAAAAACTTTCTGGCTTTATGGGGGCAATGAACTTTGATTATTTCGCTGCTCAGACATCTTATCTTCAATCGCTTGATATTTCCAAAACGCACACTTCACAAAATGTTGTGGGCGTGTTGGATAATGGCGCAGAAAATTATGTGATTTTGGGTGCGCATTATGATTGTATATATAAAGATGCTTCCTTTGGTTATTCAGACAACCTAAGCGGCATTGTCGGGCTTATGGCAACCGCGGAAATCCTACAAGATTATGGTGCCCACAACTTGATTTTTGCCTTTTGGGGTGCGGAAGAAGTTGGGTGCCTTGGCAGTGAATATTTTGTGAAGAATTTACCTGATGAAATCAAAGAAAAAACCCTTTTGTATATCAATTTTGACTCAATTGGTGCGGGGGATTATCGTTATTACTACACCAATGATTTTCAAACCACCTATGGTGCAAAGGTTGATAAAATTTTCTTATCTCAAGATGTTAAAAAATATCACAATCGTCTTTATTCAAACGCAACCACAAACGGGGTGAATTATACAACCCTTGGAATGCAAAGTGATAACGCATCATTTTTGAAAGCAGGCATAAATTCATTGAATTTCTTTGCGGGCAATCTCTCAACAAATAGTGGGCTTGGATTTTTTGAAACCGCGAATCATCCGCGCATAATGCACAACACCGACACCAAAACCACAATTGATGAAGTGTTTGGTCAGGCGCACTTTGCGCAAAACATTGCTGCATTTTCAAATCTTGCGGCCTTGATTTTAAGCGATGCCCAGTTCACGGCCGAAACTTTTGCGCCAGGGCAAATAAACCCAAGTTTATACAGTGATGTCACATTGAAAATCGCGGGCGTTATTTTCGTGGTCCTTGGCTTTGGCGCGTATATGCTTGTGTATTTTTTGAAATATAAAAAGTCAAAATAAAAAACCGATTTATATCGGCTTTTTTTGTGTAAAATTTTTCCACATTTACAAAAAAAACCAATGCATCACTGCATTGGTTCGACATAGCACGGATTGGTGGGAAGGGACGGATTCGAACCATCGAAGTCGGAGACGACGGATTTACAGTCCGTTGCATTTGACCACTCTGCAACCTTCCCATAGTTTCAAGCATGTAAGAAAAAATTTTTCGCCGCAAATGTTTTGCGGCAATGGAGCTGGTGATAGGAGTCGAACCTACAACCTGCTGATTACAAATCAGCTGCTCTGCCATTGAGCCACACCAGCAAATGGGGTGTGCAATTCCCCAAGATATGCACATGGTGCCTTGAGGTGGAATCGAACCACCGACACCAGGATTTTCAGTCCTGTGCTCTACCGACTGAGCTATCAAGGCATAATTGGCGATCTGGAAGAGACTTGAACTCTCGACCTCTAGCGTGACAGGCTAGCGCTCTAACCAACTGAGCTACCAGACCACAAAGTTTTGCGCGCGGGCAAAACGGGCATTTGGTGGACCTTCAGGGACTCGAACCCCGGACAAACCGGTTATGAGCCGGGTGCTCTAACCAACTGAGCTAAAGGTCCATTGGTCGGGGTGGAGGGTCTCGAACCCCCGACCTCATGGTCCCAAGCCATGCGCGCTTCCAACTGCGCTACACCCCGTCAATAGTATGCATTTTATCCTATCTTATCTCATTTGTCAAGAATTTTTTTGCAATTTTTTTAAAAATTTCTAAAATCTGATGAAAAAGCATGTTCCTGTTAAAAAACCCATGTTTTTTGTTTGGAAAATTTTGATTTGTTTTGATATATTAAATATAAGGAGAGATTTATGACAAAAGCATTTAAGTTTTTCAATGTGCTGCAAATCATTATATTCGCTTTGCTGGCGCTTGGTGCGCTTGTGTCGGCAATCACGTGGCTTTACAGTGCACTTGAGTTGGAATTTTTGGAATCAATAGTGCTTGGTATCACTCAGTATGTTCCATTCATTCCACTTGCATATGGCACAATGACGATTGCCTTTTTGGCTGAGGTTTTGCCTATTGTTGATTTCTTGGGCTATATCATGCTGGGCTTAAACATTTTGGTTTTTGTGTGGTTTTTGTGCCTTGTAATTCGTCTTTGCAACCCACACAAGCATTATCAAAAAATGCGTGTGTTCACTTTGATTGTCAACATCTTGCTTGCGCTTATTATGGCGTTTAACGCATATATGATTTTTGCAGGTTTTGGCTTTGCGGGCATCGAAAACATCCTTGCATTTGTATTTTCAGCATTGTTCCTTGTTATGAGCATTTATCATTTGATTATGAACATTGTTGGCAGAAAACAAGTTGGTGAAGACAGCTTCAAGGATATGGATCCAAACACATTTTTTGGCACAAACAATGGCATGTCAAAAATGGGCAACTTTGGCATGAGTGCAGGGGTAAATGTTCCACCTGCGCCGCCAAGACAAGCGCCCCCACCGCCACCAGTTCGCCGCGCGCCCCCACCGCCACCACCAAGAAGATAAAAAATCACCCGCTTGGGTGATTTTTTATCTTGACAATTCCTCGGCTTTTTTGGCTTGTTTCTTTTCAATTTTGGCAAGTTTTGTTTGTTCTTCTTCGGCAACTTGCATGCCAATTTGCTGGGCAAGTTTAAGCGCCTGCACACTTTGGATATGCACAAGCCAAAGCTTGTGTTGCTTTATGCCATTTTTTTGCACAAGGCGGCGTGCTTTGGCGGGGTCAAGGTGATATTCGCTTTGTTTGTCAGAAAAGTCAAAGTAATATTCATCATATCCTTTAATGGCAAACGGGATTTGTCCACAATCGCCGCCATAGAAAATTGTTTTGCCTTCCAAATAAAGTTCCACTGGGCAAGAAAAGTTTTTGTTTTTGTGTGGGGTTGCCAAAAAGTTCACCCACTTAATGTTGTTTGAAAGTGGTTCCAAAAGTTGGCAGTCTTCGCCATCAACAATACCCATTTTCTTTAAAAGTGGCTTATTAAGGCTTATGCTGTCAATAAGTTTTGGCTTCACGCCCGCTTGATTGCAGATGAAGAAAAATTTCTTAAGGTCTGCCATATGCGCTTTGTCAGAGTTTGTGATAATCACAAAAATTTCCTTAACGCCATTTAAAACTTTTCCGCGCTTCATGGCGTCTAAAACACCTTTGCCACAGTTGATAAGCACAAGGGTTTTGCCGTTTTTATAGTATGCGCTTTTGTTATTGCCCACTTGGCCCTTATATTCGCGATTAACCAAGAATTTCAATGTTTTGCTCATTTTTTATCCCCTTTGAAGCCATTATAACTCAAATGTGCAAAAATGTCAAAAAAAATTTTTTGAAGCACCCCGCCAAGCCGCAAAATATCACGCAAAAACATGGTTTTTATGTTTTTTTAAAAAAAGTACTTGATTTTTTCTTCGGTTTGTGTTATGCTTTCAACATAAATTTTTAAGCGAAAGGAGAAGGAAATGCCAAATATTAAATCTGCCATCAAACGCGTTGAAGTTGCAAAGATTAATAATGCCCGCAATAAAGCAGAAAAATCAAAGATTGCAACCTATATTAAAAGATTTAAGAAAGCACTCGCAAACAAAGATATTGCAACCGCTGAAACCGAATATAAAACTGTTGTAAGTTTGCTTGACAGCGCCGCAAGGAAAAACATTATCCACAAAAACAGCGCTGCAAGAAAATCAGCACACCTTGCAAAACTTTTAAGTGATGCCAAAACAAAATAAGTTTAAAAATTGCCGCGGGTTGCAAAAACTTCGCGGTTATTTTTTTGCAAATGCCCCATTTTGCTTTATTTTTTAAAACAAACGGAGTATAATTGAAAAGATATTTTGGCTTTGCCAAAGAAAACAGGAGAAGTTATGAGAACATATATAAAAGATATCCCACAAAAGAAAGATCAACAAGTGGAAATTTGTGGATTTGTGGAAAAATTTCGCGATCAAAAAAGCGTTCAATTCATCATCATTCGCGATATCACAGGTGCGGTGCAGGTAACTGTTGATAAGGCCACCCAAGAAGCACTTTTGGAAACCACCCAAAAACTTACAACCCACAGTTTTGTCCGCGTGCAAGGAAAGGTTGTTGAAAACAGCTATGTCAAACTTGGCGGCGTTGAAATTGTGCCAGAAAACTTTGTGATTGAAAGTATTGCTGAAACCTTGCCAATCGATGAGGGCAGCAATATTGACCAAAAAATGGATTTCCGCTGGGTTGACCTTCGTTCGCAAAAAAATGCCTTTATGATGAAAGTGCAAACCCTTTTTGTGCAAAGCGCGCGTGAATTTTTGCTTCAAAACGGCTTTTTGGAAATGCACAGCCCAAAAATCATCAGCCACCCAAGTGAAAGCGGAAGTGATCTTTTCACATTGGATTATTTTGGCGAAAAAGCGTATCTCACCCAATCACCACAATTCTATAAACAAATGGCGATGGCAAGTGGGTTGGACAGAATTTTTGAAATTGGGCCTGTGCTCCGCGCAGAAAAAAGTTTCACCAATCGCCACACAACCGAATTTACGGGTATTGACCTTGAAATGAGTTGGGTTGAAGGGCTTGAAGATGTTATGCAAATGGAAGAACGCATGATTGAATATGCTTTCACAAAGGTGAAAGATGTTTATGGCGATGATATCCAAAAACATTTTGGTGTTGAACTTGTTGTGCCAAAACTTCCGTTCCCAAGATATACAATGGAAAAAGCCATTGAAATTTTGCAAGACCTTGACTATGACATTGAATTTGGTGAAGACTTTGCCACAGAACACGAAAAGGCGCTTGGCGAATATTTGGTGAAGAAAAACGGCCACGAATTCTATTTCATCACTGATTATCCTGCAGATTTCCGCGCGTTCTATCAAAAACGCCACGAAGGCAAAAACATCACCCAAAGTTATGACCTTTATTATAAAGGTATGGAAATCACAACCGGCTCACTTCGCGAACACCGTTATGAAAAACTTTTGCAGCAAGCCCTTGCACATGGCAACAGCCAAGAAAATATCCAGTTTTATTTGGATTTCTTTAAATTCGGCTGCGCGCCACACGGCGGTTTCGGCATCGGGCTTGACAGAATAACAATGCTTATGCTTAACCTTTCATCACTGAAAGAATCAATGTATATCTTCCGCGGGCCAACCCGCTTTAACCCATAAGGAGTTTATATGGAAATCACAATCAAAGATGTTGAAAACTTGGCTGCGCTTTCTGCGCTGGAATTTTCGGCAACAGAAAAACAAGATTTTGTGAACGATTTAACAAACATTTTGGATATGGTCAACCAAATTCAAAATGCAAATGTTGATGTGGAAACCGATTTGGTTTATAATCGCGCGCACAAACTTTCTGATCTTCGCGAAGATGAAGCGCGCCCAAGTTTTTCACAAGAAGAAATTTTGAAAAATGCACCAAAGCAAAGAAGAAACTGCTTTAACGTGCCACTGGTGGTGGAATAATGAACCTTGCAAATCTTTCAGCCATTCAAATTGTTGAAGGGCTTAAATCAAAACAATTTTCTGCAACCCAGCTTGTGGAATATTATCTTTCAAACATTGAAAAAAACAAGCACAAAAATGCGGTTTTGGAAGTTTTTGAAGATTGCCTTGACAAAGCCCGTGAAGTTGACCAAATTTTGGCAAGCGGAAAAACTGACCTTCCAAAACTTTTTGGCGTGCCAATCATCATTAAGGATAACATTCTTTACAAAGGCAAAGTTGCAAGTTGCGCGTCAAAATTTATGGAAAACTATGTTGCGCAGTATAACTCAACCGTTGTGCAAAAGCTTCTTGATGCGGGCGTGATTATTCTTGGCCGCGCAAATATGGATGAATTTGCAATGGGTGGTTCTTGCGAAAACAGTGCGTTTGGCGCTTGCCTTAACGCGCTTGATGACACCCGCGTAAGCGGCGGCTCAAGCGGCGGAAGCGCGGTTGCCGTTGCGGCGGATATGTGCGCTTTTGCACTTGGCAGTGATACGGGCGGCAGCGTGCGCCAACCTGCAAGTTTCAATGGCGTGATTGGCATCAAGCCAACCTATGCCCGCGTTTCAAGGTTTGGGCTTGTTGCGTATGCCAGCAGTTTTGACCAAATTGGTCCAATCACCAAAACCATTGAAGACAGCGCCCTTGTGATGTCAATCATCGCAGGGCACGACGCAAATGACGAAACATCGCTTCCAAACCCAGTGCCAGATTATTTGGCAAATATGAATCTTGATGTCAAAAACCTGAAAATTGGCATTTTGAAGGAAACTCAAACCCTTGCCGCCCAAACGCCTTATGCCAAGGTTTATGAAAACATCATTTCTTGGTTCAAGGCGCAAGGCGCCACTGTGATCGAAGTCACCGCGCCACTTTTTGACCTTTGTTTGCCAACCTATTACACCCTCACAACCGCTGAGGCAACATCAAACCTTGGCCGCTTTGATGGCGTGAAATACACAACCCGCGCCGACGGTGTGCAAGATTTGGATAACCTTTACCTTAAATCGCGCACACAGGGCTTTGGTAAAGAAGTGAAGCGCCGCATTATGCTTGGCAACTTTGTGCTCAGCAGCGGTTTCTATGATGCCTACTATATGAAGGCAATGAAAGTTCGCACCGCGCTTAAACAAAACTTTGCAGATATCTTTAAACAATGCGATGTTGTCATGCTTCCAACCGCGTTTGGCGAAGCGTTTAAAATCGGCAGCAAAACCGCAAACCCTGTGGATATGTATGTTGAAGATATGTTCACAACACTTGCGCCAAT
>JAFVTB010000013.1 GCA_017503445.1 Clostridia bacterium | reverse complement strand
CCCCATTTTTTTGCACCCGAAAGCTTTGAAATTTTTTCAATCATTTTTCACCCTTTACAAGTTGGCAAATTTGCAGCACAAGAAAATACATTGCATTTTCCGCGTTCATTTTACCGGATTTTATATCATAATCAATTTGCAAAATCAGGTTGTTGATTTGCAAAATTGCACTTGGCTTTATATGTTTTGCAAGCGTTTTTGCCTTGGCAACAGCAAATTCTTTCACCCCCAAAAGATTTGCAATTTCACCGTTTGTGCATTCAGCAAGATTGGCATAAAGCATACGACGGAAATGCACAGAAATAAGTCCCAAAATCACAGGAAATTCCATTGTTTCAAGCATTTTTTTCATAAGTTTGATTGCTTTATTACCCTGACCATAAGAAAGGGCAGTTGAAATTTCAAACACCGAATGTTCATCAGATTTTTTGACAAGCTTTTTCACCACGTCTTCATCAATTTCATTTTGCGCCGCAAACAAAAGTTTTGAAAGTTCATTTTGAATAAGAAGTTGGTCATTATTGCAAAAATCCACCAAAAGTGCAGCCGCCGCAGGAGTTATTTTTTTTGAAGTGCCACTGAACGCAGCGTTTACAATTTCCACAAGCGCAGGTTTTTCAAGTTTTTTACAAATCACTTTTTCGGCAGAAAGTTTTGAAAAAACATTAAGCCCAACAATTTCTTGGAAAACCAAAATTGTTTCTGGCGCAGGGGTTTTGCAATAATCTTCAAGTTTTTTAATGTCAGCATCCTTCACCTTTGCCATATTTTTCACAATCACCAAACGCTTATCACTGAGAAAGGGCATTTGCTGGCACGAAAGCACAATTTTTTCAGCATCAAATGTTTCATCAGTGAAAATTGTTTGATTAATTTCAGGCATTGAAACGCCTGCTTTTGAGCAAATGATATCCAGCGCTTTTTCAATCTGTATTGCATCATCACCCGTCAAACGATAGACATTTTTAAGCCCCGATTTTTCAAGATTTTTCAATTCAAACTCCTTATATCGCCAATTATACCACCAGAGATTGAAAATGTAAATGTTCCAACAAGATTTGTGGCAAAATTGTTTGGCGCAAAGACTTTTTCATGAGAAAACACATAATCAAAATCCCCAGCATTAAGGAAATTTTTGGTGTAACGATTTTGATAAAGGATGTCAACATCATATCCAGAAATCAAATCTTTTATATTTGCCGCTTGGGTGTTGCCAATGCGTTCACTTGCAACCAAAATGCCAATATCTTCAACGAAAAGCAGCACACCTTTTTCACCGCCATTTTGATAAATATACCTTACACCAAAATCGCCATAATATTTCAACCCAGCGCCCATTTCAATTACATTGTCAACAGAATATTTTTTCACAAAATCGCCATTTGGCATCGTGGATTCCACCAAAACAAGCGTGTCGACGTGACGAATATTTTGATTGCGAAGATAGGTTTGCAATGTATCCGTTTCCCCACCCGAAACAACCAACACTTCACCATTTTTGGATGTCAACACAATTGATGTGTGATGAGAATGAATTTGTGTATAGGACGCCGAAGTTGGAATTTGCGGAGTTTGTACAGCGAATACCAAAACAAACGCCATAACTGCTGTGATGCTTGACGCAAAAAGCCGTTGAAGAAATGGCGCCATAAAAATTTTGCTGCAGAAAAATAAAATCAGATAAAACCCAGCCGCGCCAATGATTGACAGCGAATATATTTCAATG
>JAFVTB010000113.1 GCA_017503445.1 Clostridia bacterium | reverse complement strand
TTTGTTTCGGGGCGCAAAAGGCGCGCGGCAAGCGCGCCATGCCCAAGCCCAATTTTGCGATTATCCGCCACACTGCCCGCCTTGCAAAAATCTTGAAGTGCCTCACCAATGCAAAGCGCGGCATTTGGGGCGTTAATGTCTTCTGGGTCCAGGGCAAAAGCAAAGGCCGCGCCAATTGTCAAGGCACTTACTGCGTTATCAAAAGCAATGGGCTGGATTGACCTCACCACTTTTTCAACATCAACCCCGTGTGAAAGACAAACATCTTTGGCTTCCTGCAAAGTTTTAAAGACATATTTTTTTAAAATCTTGTTCATTATTGCCCCCTTGGATTGATAATGGTTTTGGCTTCAGCAAACCTGCCATAGGTTTTTGTGGCGATGGCAAGCGCATCTTCTGCACTTTTGCCACTTTGCAAAAGTTCAATCAACAAATTTGGATTGACATATTCATAACCGATAATCTCGCCATTTTCATCAAGGCCTTGACGGGTGATATACCCTTCCGCAAGTTGCAAATATCTTGTGCCATTTTGGCTTGAATAAACGGTGGCAACTTGGCTGGCTTTATGCTTGCCAAGATCTTCCAAAGCCGCACCAATTTCAAGCCCGCCTTCAGAAAACGCGCTTTGCGTGCGGCCATACACAAGTTGCAGAAAAATTTGTTTCATGGCATCATTGATTGCATCACAAACAAGGTCGGTGTTAAGCGCCTCCAAAATCGTTTTGCCAATCAATATTTCTGCCGCCATTGCGCCACTGTGGGTCATACCGCTGCAGCCAAGACACTCCACAAGTGCTTCTTGAATAACTCCATTTTTCACATTAAGGGTGAGTTTGCAAGTGCCTTGCTGGGGCGCGCACTTTCCACAACCGTGGGAAAAGCCACTTATATCCTTGATTTCCTTGGCCTGAACCCAAGTGTTTTCTTGGGGGATGGGGCTTGGGCCAAACCCGCTGAAATTTTTACACATCATTTTTGCTTCCTTTTGTTCAAGTATATCCAATTTCCCGCGTGTTTGCAAACAAATTGCTTGATTTTTGAATTAAAGTGTTATATATTTTAAATATTGTTATTGGCGGTGCCAATATATTTACAGGAGTTATTTATGGAAACAAAAAATTTATTTGAAATGCTTGAAAAACGCGGATATATATATCAAACAACCAACCAAAACAAAGTGAAAGAAATGCTTGAAACTCCCCAAACAATTTATATGGGGATTGACCCAACGGCAAACTCTTTGCACATTGGGCATTGCTTTCCAATGTTTGTTTTAAGATATCTTCAAGAAGCAGGCCACAAAATTGTGATTTTGTTTGGTGGGGCAACCGCCATGATTGGCGACCCAACCGGCAAAAAAGATATGCGCCAAATGGTGACACAGGATTTTATTGCCAAAAATCTTGATTCCCTTAAAGCCATTGTTGGCAAATTTTTGAAGCTTGACGGCGAAAACCCTGTGCAATTTGTGAACAATTATGATTGGTTCAAAGATATGAACTATGTGTCTTTTATGCGTGAAATTGGCGTGCATTTCAATGTGAACAAGATGCTTGCAACAGATGCGTGCAAAACGCGCATGGAAGAAGGCGGGCTGACGTTTTTTGAAATGGGTTACACCCTTATGCAAGCGTATGATTTTGTATATTTGAATAAAACCCTTGGCTGCACCCTGCAAATTGGCGGAAGCGATCAATGGGCAAACATTGTTGCGGGCACAGAGCTTGCAAGAAAACTTGACCTTCAAAATGGCACGCAAACCACAATGGAAGCGCTGACCGTGCCACTTTTGACCAACAGCGAAGGCAACAAAATGGGCAAAACCGAAAAAGGCGCACTTTGGGTTGATAAAAACAAAACCAGCGCGTATGAGTTTTATCAAGCATTTTACAACCAACCAGATGCAAGCACAGAACACTTTTTGAAGGTGTTGACAACCCTGCCACTTGATGAAATTGAAACAATTATGCAAGGCGACATCATCGCCGCAAAACACAAAATGGCATTCGAAGTTACAAAATATGTGCATGGCGAAGAAGAAGCAATCAAAGCGCAAACCACAGCAAAAAATTTGTTTTCAGGCGAAAACGCCGGTGAAAATGCACCAAGCATCACCCTTGCCCACTTCACCGAAATGCCAATCATTGATTTTTGCACCATCACCAAACTTTGCACTTCAAAATCTGAAGCACGCCGTTTGATTGAACAAAACGGCATCGCGCTTAATGGCGAAAAAGTGAACTTGCAAACCGTGGTTACCGGCAAAGATTTTGAAGATGGCACTGCCCTTTTGAAAAAAGGCAAGAAAACATTTTTGAAAGTTGTTTTGGATAAATAATGGAAATAAAAAAATCAAAGTTTTTGGGATATGTGTTTGAAATTGAAAGTGAAAAACAAGCGCAGACAATCCTTGAAAACCTTAAAAAAGAACATAAAAAAGCGCGGCATATTGCTTGGGCTTTTATTATATCTGCGCCGCATCAAGAAAAATGCAATGATGATGGCGAGCCAAGCGGCACAGCGGGGCGACCAATCCTGAATGTGCTGCAAAAGCGCGGGCTTTCAAACATAATGGTTGCGGTTGTGCGATATTTTGGCGGCATAAAACTTGGCGCGGGCGGCCTTGTGCGCGCATACAGCAAAGCCACAACCGAGGCGCTGGAGGAACACAAATGCAAATAACCGAAATAAGGCCAAAACCGCACCACAAGGGCATTTATCAAATTTTTGTTGAAGGCAAATTTTGGGCGGAGGTTTTGGATGAAAGCATTGTGAAGTTCAATCTTTGCAGCGGCAAAGATTTCAGCGAAGATTTTTTGGCGGAAGTGTTCACACTTTCAAGGCGACCACTTGCACTGCACCTTGCACTGAACCACCTTGAACGCTGGGCAAAAACCAAAAGGCAAATCAAGCAATATCTTTTTGAAAAAGGTTTTTCGCTTGATGATGTGGACTTTGTGGTTTGGCGGCTAGAGGATCTTCATATTTTAAACGACCGTAAGTTTGCCGAATATTATATCGCCGCCCACAAAACAAAGGGCAAGCGCGCCATAAAATATGAACTGAAGATGAAAGGCGTTGCCGATGACATCATAAACGATTGTCTTGAAAAAATGGGCGATCAGAAAGATGTGATTTTGCACCTTGCCAAAAAGTTTGCCCGCAC
>JAFVTB010000112.1 GCA_017503445.1 Clostridia bacterium | reverse complement strand
GTTTTGCGCGGCGGTTTTGGCGGTTTGCTGCGCTTTTTGCCAAAGCCCAACCCCTGCTTTCGCACAAACTTTTGACGCGCCGTCCAGCGCAAAAGCAATGTGTGTGCTTGAACAGTCAACTGGCAGGGTTTTGTTTGAAAAAAATGCCCATAAACCACTTGCAATGGCCAGCACAACAAAGGTTTTTACGGCACTGACGGTGCTTGAAAATTGCACAAACCTTGAAGAAATGGTGCATATTGATGATCGCGCGGTGGGGATTGAAGGAACTTCGATTTATCTTCGAAAAAATGAGGTTTTGTCGGTGAAAGAGCTGCTTCTTGGCATGATGCTTCCATCGGGGAATGATGCTGCAACGGCGCTTGCATATCACATTGGCGGGGATATCCCAACATTTTGCCAAATGATGCAAAAAACTGCGCAAAATGCGGGCGCTTCCAGCAGTCAATTTAAAAACCCGCACGGGCTTGATGAAGCAGGGCATTTCACAACGGCGTATGACCTTGCACTTGTCAGCGCCAAAGCCCTTGAAAATCCTGATTTTTATGAAATATCCACAACAAAAAGTGCGGTGATAAGTGGAAACAGTGAAGTGAAAAGCCGTTTTTTGAAAAATAAAAACCGCCTTTTGAAAAGTTTTGATGGGTGCAATGGTGTGAAAACCGGCTTCACTGATAATGCCGGTCGATGCTTTGTTTCAAGTGCAAAACGCGGGGAGATGAACGTGGTTTGCGCGGTTTTGAATTGCGGAGATATGTTTGAAGAGTGCGCGCGGCTTATGGAAAAATCTTTTCAAACCTATCGCCTTGTGCCGCTGGTGGAAAGTTATGATATTTTGGGGGAAATTGAAGTGAAACATGGACGCCGAAATAATGTACGGTTGTTTTCAAGACAAAAATTTTCATATCCGTTGACAGAAGAAGAACGCCTTCGGGTGAATGTTGTTTTGGATGTGCCACAAACCTTGCAAGCGCCAATCAGGCAAGAGCAAATTGTGGGCAAAATCAGCATTTATCTTGAAAATCATTTGCTGTTTGAAGATGATGTTTTAACCCGCCATGCAGTAAAATCAAATAACATTTTCAGTTTTGTTGGGGATGTGGCAAAGTTTTGGTAAAACCCCAAATTATTACTTGACTTTGATATAAAAAATTGTATAATTTATGTAGGAGTTTTTACAATGGATAAAGAACAAAAAAGAATGGAGCTTGCCACCCTTGGTGTTCATGATATTCGTGTTTTGGCAAGAAATCTTGGGCTTGCAAGGCCAACAATGCGCCTTAAAGACGATTTGATGGATGAAATTGTGGAAGTTTTGTGTGGGGAAAAAGAAATTGTTGTTTCGGGCTCTCATCGCGGGCGCCGCGCAACCCCAAAATTGGCAAATCAAAGCAGCGAGTTTGTGATTCCTGCTGAACTGCAGGCGGTGGTTTCTGCGCGTCTTCATGCCGAAAGAATGACACAAACAAACCTTGATGCCGTTATGCTTTGCCAAAATATTCAAGATGATATGGTGATCTTTAATGATAAAGAAGGGTTTGTGACAAGCCATGATGGCCACAATTATTTTCTGGATATAAAAGCTGAAAATATGGTTTTTGTGAAACCCGAACTTATCCAAGAATATGATTTGCAAATTGGTGATCGCGTGCTTGCAAGGTGCGCCGAATGCCCTGGCATCAGTTTTTGCATCGCCAAAGAAGTTTTGATGGTGAATTTCCAAAAACCTGCAAAGCGCCAATTTTGCGATTTTGAAGATGTTGATAAAGATGCAACAAGTTTTGTTTGTGATGGGTTTATGGAGGGTAAATCAATCACATTGCCACAAACATTAACTGATGAGTGCCTTGAAACAACATTAAACAAACTTGCAAGATTTCATGCAGAAGGGTTTAAGGTGATTGCCCTTGGCACAAATGTGCCATATAAACTTCGGGCGGCAATCCTTGAACGCTTGCCTTGTGAATGTGCACTTTTCACCAAAGAAGATAACCCGCTTTGGAATTTGGAAAAGGTGAACAACTTTATCAACAATGCCCTTGTGCGTGTAAGTGCTGGCGAAAAAATTGCCCTTTTGGTTGTGGATCTGCAGCAACTTATGATTGACCTTGATTTTTGTTTCAATATTGATTCTCCAAAATTCAGAGGATTCTGTTTTGACACACACAGGTTTGTTAGTTATATCCTTGCGCTTCCAAGAATATTGAAAAATGGCGGAAGCATAACTGTGATTGCTGCTAATGAATAATTGCAAAGTTTTTAATTTTATTTTTAGGTTGCAAAATCATCGCTTTGTCGGTGATTTTTTTTGCAACTAATATTTGCAAAAAATCGCGTTTTTTGCCGAAACATCGGGCTGTTTTGCTTGATAAATAATATATAAATATTTATAATATATATAAGTGAGGTACACCTTGAAAAAATTAACGTTTTTGCGTTATTGGAATGTTATAACAATTTGTTTGTTTTGCTTGGCGCTTGCAGGGCTTGGCATCTTTTTTGCAAGCGGTAAATCGGGGCAATCGGCCACAGAAGTTTTGCCCGCGCAAACTGAAATTTCATCGATTGAAAGTTTTTCTTCATCTGGCAATGAAGTCATAATGGGTGAAACCCAAAATGTTGGGGCAGATGATTGGCCAAGTTATGAAATCAAAGGGGCTGGATTTATAGCCGATAAAAATGAGGTTCAGCACACAACACGCTGGGAAATCAAAATCAGCAATTATAACGGCAATAAATATAATCCTGTTGTTGTAACCGTTTCGGGTTGCGCTTTGCCGCCTGCGGAAAAATATACTGAATATGTGGCGGGCAGTGGACATGCGGGCAGCCCTTTATACGGCGCAGATTTTAACAATACCCCAAGCACAACTACTTCATGGCTGCCAAACCAAGCAGGTTCAACAAAAGTTACCACTTATACATATACAAGTGCGAAAGGTAACGCCGATGGCACATACACCGTTACTCCAGGCCAAAAACTGATTATCACAAGCTTTGAAACCCGGCCTACGGTTAGTGGCGTGTCAACAATCAAAACCTCAAATCTTTTTGTTTATGCAACAAGTTCATCTTTCGCGACGCAAGAGCAATACAACCAAGAATATGGCACAACACAAACCTTTACGGTTGACACCGTTGACACAGACGGCTACGGGGCAACATACATTTCTTCGCCAAACAATCAAGGTGTTACAAACACAGGTAAATATTTGAAAAGTTGGAGCTTAACTCAAACAGGCACCGATGCAAAATTTGATGCCACAACAGGTGTCTTCACTTTTGGTGCCACCGACAGCAAGATTGCCGGCACTTGGGAAAATCTTACATATAAAATAATCTATGTTCAAAATGGCCGAGAGATGGGGCGGTCAACGGTTCAATATGGGGGCGCAATCACTGATGTTCCAAACACCACCAGCATGTTTGAGGGATACAGGGGATATTATCAACTTTTTGGCACGGCGGTTAAAAATGGTGACTTGTTTTACTATGCGCATTATGGCTCAACGCTTCAGGCACCGTGGGTTGATGTTCCAAATGACTACACCATTACATGGAATGCCAATGGTGGCACATTTGAAAATGGCACCACCGTGCAATACACAACCACAACCTTTGGACAGGCCTATACAATGCCAACACCGGTCACCCGTCCGGGCTATACTTTCAAAGGGTGGTATGTTGGTTCAACTGAAGTTCCGGGTTTTGACATTGAATTAAAAAACCGGCTTGAAAAGGTGACTGAAACTGTTTTACATGCACGCTGGGAAATAAGAAATGACCTGACTGTGCGTTTTTCAGTGGATGAACGGGTTGAAGGGTTTGATCTGAAAATCACTGATGTTTATAATAACAACCAAACTCAAACCACAAACTGGCAATATATAAAAGACCATTCGCACACATTCACCAATGTGTTTGGCTGCACAGAATTTGAAATTTCCAACATGGTGTTTCAAGATGGTTGGGTGTTTTATCAGTTTAATTTGAAAAACACGCAAACAGGGCTTGAAGCAGAAGTGGACAAGGATTACACGCTTGTCCAAAACGATGACAAATATGTGATAAAGGCATTCAGTTCGTTGGAAATCACGGTGACATCGTGTATTAAATTGACCATAAAAGCCGTCAGCAACTTTGATGGCACATATTCGGTGAATAATGATGGCGGTTTGGTTGCAATAGGCGATGAAGATTTTGTCAATGAATCCACCGCCGTTGTGCCACAGGGGCAGGCAATAAAACTTTCTGCCAAACGCACAGACCCGCGGGATAAAGCAATTTTTATGGGCTTTTATTCAGATTATAAGGATGGACCTGATGAAGAAAAACTTCTTTCACCAGCGGGGGAAAATGTTTGGTATACAAACTCAATAACGGCAACCCAAACTGTTTATGCAATCTTCAAGTTTGAACATTACACCGTGAATGTGTTTGCATATTCTGATGAAAAAAACTTCCTTGACAGTGAAGGGCTTGATGAAAACCATTTTGACCAAATTGGTGGCCGCGTGGCGGTGAAGGCATCCTATGATAATTCAGCATTTTCTTTTGACAAAAGCGCGGGTGTGACAATCACCAATGGATATGATTTCAACCTTGGCATTTCTGTGAATTCATCGTCAAAGCCAAACTCTCGATATGTTTTTGTGGGCTTTTATACAAGTTTTGAAGAAATGAAAGCCGATACATCAAATTCACATGCAACTTTGACTTCAACAAACCCAACAATAACCATTAATGGCGAAAATATAACTTATTATGCCAAGTTTGTTTTGCAATATGCGTTTATTGTCAATGCAGGCACAGAAGGCATCATAAGCGTTTCTGTTGGCAATGCCGCCGGGCAAACCAAGGCCAGCCAATATTATGTTTATGGCCAAAAAATTGGTGCAATCTCTTGCAAATATGATACCACAAGTTATAATCTTCGAAACCCGGTTTGGAAACTTATTCATGGTGATCTAACCGATACGCAAAAAGATTTGCTTTCAACCCAAACAATCACAAGCATCGGCACAATGCCTGCAGGATATATTGAACTTTCCGCAGGTGTGGAAGAAAAGTTTTTCACGCTGACAATTGTTGCGCTTTATGCGGATTTAAACACGTTCACAAAAAGCGTGTTTGGTGGCACGGCAACAGTTACATCTTCAAAAGATGAGGATATCGTGCTTGGCAGTGATAATGGCATCATGACAACACATCACACCATTTCTGCAAGCGTGAAATATAAATCAACCGCAATCACGCTTTCGGCAATCACAAAAACTGCAACTGCCGCGGGGACAAACTATGTGTTTTTGGGTTGGTTTGATGGGTTTTCTAATGGCGCCCTTGTGGGTGATCGTCTTGACAGCGCCACAAGTGGTGGCACCTTCCACATATCACAAGTTAAAACCGATGCAACATATTATTGCGCTTTTGCAAGGGCGTTTGCCGTGCAAATAACGGCGGATAATCGTATTGATGATGTGGTGTTTGAAGGGCTTGCCACCACAAAAACTGAAAACCAAGCCGTAGTCTTTAGCGCGCTTGCAAGTTATAATCAAAGTGTTAAGTTTGAAGTGAAGCTTGCACGCGGGCTTATGGACAAATATATCCAAACTCAAAGCGGTGCGGCAGTGAAAATCACCACAAATGAAACAATGACAATTTTTGAGTTCACAATGCCAAGTTACCCGGTTTATATCACTTTGACAACCAAGGCAAATGATTTTTATCTTTTATCACTAAGGTCTTTCTTTGTTGATGATATGCAAGGATATTATGACGATGATGTGGGCTTTGAAGCGGGTTGCGGCACTGTAAGTTTGGATGAGGTTTCCACCGCCGGCACCACACTTCGCCAACATGTGGAAGTGGCATCAAGCAGAACCCTTGTGGCCACCCCAGGGATTGGATACAGCTTTTTGGGTTGGTTTAAACTCAGAACTGAAGTGTCGTTCATGGAAATCCTGAAGGATGATGCACCAAGTTAT
>JAFVTB010000111.1 GCA_017503445.1 Clostridia bacterium | reverse complement strand
TTTTATGTCATTTTTCATTAACAACCGAAACAACCAAAAACCTGCTTGCATCAACAGCCAACAACTGAAAAACATTTGCGAAAAGGCGCTTATACAAGTGCCACGCGTGTTTGATGCGTGTGTGCATCGCGTGGACAGCGAGATTTTCACCCTTGCACTTACGGATTTCACGCCCGATGACCCAGCGCGCCCACTGACCTATATTTCAACGGTGAACAATCCTGATATCCCTGCAACCGTTACATCATTAACCATTGAACGCAACGACAACGCGGGCAATTTTGCAACCGTAACCGCGACAATCAATATTCCACTGCTTATCAACTACACTGATGCAAACGGGGTTGCAGGCACAGCGACATCATCTGTTTCAATCACCCGCACCGCAACACTTTGCGTGCCAACCAGCAGCTTAACCCCTATTGAGGTGACCGCAACGGCGGTGTTCCAATCAACAATCGGCTCTTTCACTGGCGACACAACCGCCAGCATCACCGCCTGCGTGCAAATCATATTCCGCGTTGTGGGCGTTGTGGACCTTTTGGTGCCAACATTTGGATATCCTGTGCTTCCACTTTGCCAGCCACAGGGTGATGCAACATGCAGCGCAATCTTCAATACACCAATTTATCCAACGCGCCCATAAAATTTGCCAATATATTTGCGAAATTTAATTGTTTTTTGCCGCAAAATAGGATATAATAAGACAATAAAGGAGTGTTATTGTGGCAGAAATTCATCAATTTGTTTATCCTGCAGTTTTCGCAAAAGGAAACGATGAAATCGTTGTGAACTTTCCAGACCTTGGCATCACCACCGAAGGCAATTCTTTTGAAGAAGCATTTTTGTTTGCAAAAGATTTTTTGCGGGTTTACTGCTCTTATGCCCTAAGGTTCAACCTTGACATCACAAAGCCATCTTTTTTCACCGAAATCAAACAACAGTTCAAAAACGAAGATACAATGCTGGTGGACACAATCTTGTTTCCAAGGGACCTTAAAAGGCGCTAAAAAAACTGCCAACCGGCAGTTTTTTTTATATTGTTTGGCTGACAAATAAGAAAAATAATGCCACAAATGCCACGACAACCAAAACAGAAAGTGCGATCCCGCAAATGCCAACAGCCAAATCATATTTTGGCGCGGTGCCTTTTGCTTTATAGTTTTCAAATTTTTCTTTGTTTTCGCCTGTTACTTCTTCACCTGAAAGAATTTCTGTTGTTTTTTCCATCATTGCGCCATGAACTTTATTTATTGCTTTCATTTTCATTCTGTGTCTTAGTGCAACAATGCCCATAACCATCAGTTCGCCCGGAATATAAAAAATTGTCACTACGCCAACAATCAGCAGAAGCTTCCAGCCAAGTGCAATGTTTGAAAACATACCCCAAAGTGAAAGAAGTGGAACTGCAGAAAGGAAAAACAAGGCAATCAGCTCACCCGAAGTGCCAAATTTGCGACTTTTTTGTGCATACTCTTCTTCTTTTTTCCTGTATTTTTCACCAAAATTAAAAAACCATTTTAAAAATTTCATTATTTTTTCTCCTGCTATTTAACAATTTCCTTTTTTATTGCCGAAACAAGTTCAGGGGTGATTTCTTCTGAATTTGAAGTAAAATCATTTACATTTATGTATCTGATATGCGGACCAAAGCCAATAAACACATTTTTGGCAAGCGTGCGCCCAAGCAAAAAGATGTTTTCACTTTGGCTGTTCAAAACAGAAATCTTATATTTTTCAGGTTGTTCATCAAATATTGTCCAAGAAGGGGCGCTGACAAGTTTCACTGCTTCACCTGATTTTTCAAGCTGAGCAGCAACCTTAACGGCAAGATGAAACTCGCGCCCGCTGGCAACAATTGTGAAAGCAGGGTTTTGTGATTGATTAAAAACATATGCCCCTTTTGCTGCATTATCCGCACTTGCATTCAAGGCATCAAAATCTTGCTGGGCAAGCACAAGACATGCGGGCTTTGCGCGATCAAATATGCGTTCATAGCATGCAAAAATTTCTTCGGGCGTTGCGGGCTGATAGATATCCACCCCTTCCAAAGTGCGAAGCCATTCAAACTGGCCATACACTTCGATATTGGTTTTTTGCTGCTGTGCACAACTGCCGTTTTGATAAAAGCAAAACAAAACAGGCAATTTGTTTTGCGCAGAATGCTCTATGCCACCAAGCATTTGGCCCAAAAGGCAAATCGGCGCATAAACCCATGTTGGCGCGCCGAAATAAAGACTGACGCCCGCGCAAATTTCCGCCATTGCACCTTCACGATTGCCAAACACAAGATTTTGCACACGATAATTCTTTTTTGAAAACACACGAATTTCAGCTTGCGAAGAAAGTGGCAAAAGACGCTCTTTTATGCTGGCAACCATCAAGCATTTTTGCGCTTCTTTCAATTCTTCAACAATAATTTTGTTGGCATCGGAAAGATTTTGTGCGGCCGCCACCTTTGCGCGAAGTTGCTTATTAAACGGCGATTTTGGCTTAACAAAGAAATTGTTAAGTTCTTCTGAATGCTGGGGATGTGTGTTGCGATAAAGCACAACCTTTTTTTCCCATTTGTTGTATTCCACCCTCAACCGGCGCGAAGTGCGCGCACAATATTGGCGCACATTGTTATCAACTTTGTATGCACCATTAAAACCCAAGTCTGCTTTCAATTTTTCAACTTGATTCCTTGAAACAAGGCGTTCAGTTATATCTGGGAATTGTTTTTTCAAGTTGTTCACAAGAAGAATCAGAGTTGGTTTCAAAGAAAGTTTGGCACGCTTAAGGGCAAAATTGATTGCAAAAAAAT
Organism: Clostridia bacterium; assembly: GCA_017503445.1. Taxonomy (GTDB): domain Bacteria; phylum Bacillota; class Clostridia; order Christensenellales; family UBA1242; genus UBA5489. Next base: position 4,473 of record JAFVTB010000111.1, on the reverse strand, counting down.
TTGCTGCGCTTTTCAATGTTATAACATTCCAGCCCATTGCACGATATTTTTTCTGAAGTTTTTCACCATCCGCCTGTTCTTCGATATAGTTGCAAAGCAAAATCAGTTTTGAAAGTTTTAAACTGCCCGCCAAACTCATGGCCTCTTGCGAAACGCCTTCTTGTAAATTTGATGTTGAGGCAAGGCAATAGGTGTAGTGCGAAATCACATTAAACTTTTGTGCATTGAATTTTGCGGCCAAACTTTGTGCCGAAATTGCAAGCCCCACAGCCGTTGGGATCCCCTGCCCTTTTGATGTTATCCCTGCATCAATCCCCACAGCATCCATGTTTGGTGTTGGGGATGTTTGTGCAGTGTTGTCACCGAAGTTTTTCAAATCATCCAAAGAAAAATTGATGCCAAAAAGATGCAAAAGCGAATAATAAAGCGGTGTCAACCCCACATCGGCAAGCACAAAGCGATCGCGATTGATATGATCTTTGCCACCAAAAAAATTATAGAAATCTTTAAACAACAAAAACATTGTTGGTGCACAAACCAAACAACTGCGCACATCACCAACCTGTGAATTTGCAATCATTTCCGCGGAAAGCACCCGCAAAGTGTTATACGATTTTTGAATTATCTTCATTGTTTTGTCCTTGCCTTTTTTATTATTTCTTTTGCAATCATTTTTTCATCAATTGTGCCAAGATCAATCTTTTGGGCAATTGTTTGCAAAAACATATCGCGATCTGCAAAAGCAATTTGCCCCGCCACATCAAAACTTGAAAGCGCGCTTTTGGGAACATAAACATAAAATTTTTTTTCCCCTGCAAATAAATCTTGATTGTGCAAAAGCACATCAAAAGGCACAAAAACCACTCCGCCACGGTAAAGCGCCAAGCAAATTTGGTGTTGCTCAAGCATCTTTAGGTTTTGTTGCCCAAAGTTTTGAAAAATGGTTGCCGATAGGTGGTTTTGAATGCAAGTTTCAAGATTGCAAAAAACTTGGTCAAGATTCTTGGCCACCTCTTTCGCTACACGCGCGCCTATCTCTCCCACAAGGGCAGTGACAACGATTGATTTCGGCATTAAATAAATTTTAGCACACTTTGAAATAAAATAAAACAAAAATTATCTTAAAAATGCGCAAAAATTATATTTTTTTAGTATGTTTAAGGCAATTTTATAGTTTTCTGGCGGTTGTTTTGGCCATTTTTCACCTTGAGGGTTATATGTTTGAAGCGCAAACCGCGGCGCACCTTGAATCAATTTTCCAATCTCCTCCACATCATCAAAGGTTATATCCGGCGAAAATGTTAGGCGAAATTCATAATCACAATTACCATTTTTCAATATATCAATGCTTTCTTTGATTGCATTTGCATCAACGCATCCCACAGTTTTATGATAATTTTGCAGACTGTTTTTCACATCCATTGCAACATAATCAAGGTGTGGCAAAACCTGCCGCAAAACTTGTGGGTTTGTGCCGTTGGTGTCAAGCTTCACCTTAAAACCACGCGCTTTAAGTTCAAGGATAACATCAAGAAGGTCGGGCTGTAATGTGGGTTCACCGCCGCTTATCACCACGCCATCGATAAAGCCCTTACGACTTTCCAAAAACGCAATTATTTCTTCAAGCGTATATTCTTCTTGCGTGCCATCAATCAGCTGGCGATTGTGGCAATACCAGCAGTTTAAATTGCAACCGCTTGTAAATATCACCGCCGCAATTGTGGCAGGAAAATCCACAAAAGATTGTTTCATAAAACCGCCAATTTTCATTTTTTTCTCCTTATATAAAAAACGGGCATTTGCCCGTTTTATCAGCAACCAGAAACCTTATATTTTTTTCTGATTTTATATTCTTCTTGCTTTGATTCGTTGAAATCTTGCACAGGGCGCAGATATCCCACAACCCTTGACCAAACTTCCGCTTTTTCGCCGCAATGTGGGCAAGAAAAATGTTCGCCGGCGATGTATCCATGGTTTTTGCACACAGAGAAAGTTGGTGTGATTGAAATGTATGGCATTTTTGATGTTTCAAAAATCTTTTTGATAAGCGCTTTGCAGGTTTCCTTGTCAGAAATTTTTTCGCCAAGATAGAAATGAAGCACTGTGCCGCCCGTAAATTTTGATTGAATTTCATCTTGCAGGCGCACGGTTTCAAAGATGTCATCAGTGAAATCAACAGGAAGTTGGGCGCTGTTGGTGTAGAACACTTCATCTTTGCCCGCTGTGATGATATCTGGGAAACGTTTTTTATCAAGTTTTGCAAGGCGGGCGGTTGTGCCTTCAGCTGGTGTGGCTTCAAGGTTATAACTGTTGCCTGTTTCGGCTTGGAATTCTTTCATCACATCGCGAAGGAAATCCATTGTTTTAAGGGCAAAACCTTGTCCAAAATCAGTTGTGATATCCACATCTTTGCCAAATAAGTTTTGAATGCATTCGTTCATACCAACAATGCCGATTGTGTTGAAGTGGTTGCTCCAATAATGTCCGGTGCGCGCTTTAACTGAACGAAGATAGAACTTGCAATATGGATACATATTGTTTTCGGTTTGTTGTTCAATGATTTTGCGCTTGATTTCCAAACTGGTTTTTGCAACATTTGCAAGTTTTTTAAGGCGGGTAAAGAACTCTTCTTCACTGTTTGAAAGGTATGCAAGGCGTGGAAGGTTAAGGGTTACAACGCCGATTGAACCAGTGAGTGGGTTTGAACCAAACAGCCCACCGCCACGTTTACGGAGTTCCGTAACATCAAGGCGAAGGCGGCAACACATGCTAACTGCATCTTCAGGTGAAAGGTCACTGTTTACATAGTTTGCAAAGTATGGAATTCCATATTTGCAGGTGATGTCCATAATGCAGTTCATTGTTTCGCTGTTCCAATCGGTGTTTTTGGTGATGTTGATTGTTGGAACGGGGAATGTGAACACGCGGCCATTGGCATCGCCCTGCACCATCACTTCACAAAATGCCTTGTTGAACATATCCATTTCTTTTTGATAGTCACCATACACGGTGTCTTGTGGCACGCCGCCGATGATAACTGGCTCATTCGCCAAAGTTTTTGGCACAACAACATCAAGCGTAACGTTGCTGAACGGGCATTGGAAGCCAACGCGTGTTGGCACGTTCATATTAAAGATAAATTCTTGCAAGGTTTGGCGAACTTGTTCAAAAGAAAGATTGTCAGCGCGAATAAATGGGGCGCAGTAGGTGTCAAACGAACTCCACGCTTGGGCGCCTGCAGTTTCGCCTTGGGTTGTAAAGGTTGCGTTCACCACTTGACCAAGGAAAGAACGAAGGTGTTTTGCTGGGGCGCTGCTCACCTTGCCCGGCACGCCTGTGAAGCCATCAATCAAAAGCCCCTTAAGGTCCCAGCCCACGCAGTAGGCGCCGAAAAATCCAAGGTCATGGATATGCATTGCGCCGCTGATGTGTGCATCACGCACTTCGGCTGGATAGATTTCGTTAAGCCAATATTTTTTGGTGAAACTTTCGCGCACATAGTTGTTAAGCCCCGCAATGCTTCTTTGCATATTTGCGTTTTCCTTGATTGCCCAGTCGCGTTCTTTAAGATAGTCCTCAAAAAGTTCAATTGTTGCACCCGTAAGCGCGTTTGTTTCGCGCACTTGTTGGCGCTTATCGCGATACAAAATGAACGCTTTTGCCACTTGCGCATGGCGGTTTTCAATCAAAACTTTTTCAACCGCGTTTTGGATTTCTTCCACGGTTGGATTGCTTGCAAAATCGCATGAAGTGATATATTCTTCCACTTCATTGGCAAGGGCTTCGGCGCGGCTGCGGTCACTTCCCCCGCACGCAACAACGGCCTTGAAAATTGCATTTGTGATTTTTTCTTTATTATAAGGTTGGATTGAGCCATCGCGCTTATAAACTTGAATTATTGTTGACATAAATCTTTCTCCTTTCGTACAATCACCATCATAACAAACACAATATCTTGTAGTCAAACAAAAAACCATAATCAATATCTTGTGTTTTTGTTTTTGTGCAACTTGAACAAAAATAAAAAAACTTTCAAAATTCCCTTGCATTTTTCATCAAACCATAAACCCCCGATGCCTATGCACTTTGTTGAATTTTTTAAAAAAAATTTTCAAGAAAAACAAAAAAGTTTTGAAAATGTGTTGACTTTTATTTTTAAATTGGTTATAATAATTTTGTTATCATTTAATATATCGCGGGATAGAGCAGCTCGGAAGCTCGTCGGGCTCATAACCCGAAGGTCGCAGGTTCAAATCCTGCTCCCGCAACCAGTGTGAAAACAAGTCCTTGTGGCTTGTTTTTTTCTTGCGAAAAAAAGCATCGCTTGGCGGACTGTTTTCACACCTTACGGGCCAAACGAAACCTCCGCTTGCGCTGGGAGGTTTGCCCGTACTTTTTGATAAGGGCTTCATTAAAAAAATATCGCGCAAATTGTTAAAAATTTATGGTCAGGACTTTGCGCGCCTTAGTTTT
>JAFVTB010000110.1 GCA_017503445.1 Clostridia bacterium | reverse complement strand
TTACCCAGAATTTGTAGGTTACACTTTTGCAGTTTATAACGGAAAAAAACACATTCCAGTTTATTGTACAGCTGAAATGGTTGGTCATAAACTTGGCGAATTCGCTCCAACAAGACAATTCAAAGGTCACGCAGGCTCTAAAAAGACTGCTGGAAGGAAATAAGGGGGATTAAATGGCTACAAGAATCAGAGAAAAAGCAGCAGCGATTGCCAAAAACAAAGACAATCGCCCAATGGCAAAAGTTAAATATGTGCGCATCAGCCCTTCAAAAATCAGAATTGTTCTTGATAACATAAGGGGCAAAAGTGCTGTTGAAGCACTTGCTTTGATGGAAAATGCAAAACAAGCAAACGCAGAAGTGGTTGTAAAACTTCTTAAATCTGCAATTGCAAACGCAGAAAACAACAAAGGTTTAAATCGCAACGATTTGTATGTTGCAGAAACTTGGGTTGGCGCAGGTCCAATCCTTAAAAGAATCAATATCAGGGCTCGTGGTCGTGCAGACAGAATGATGAAACGCACATGCCATATCACCTTGATTTTGGATGTGGTGAAATAGGAGGATATTATGGGACAAAAAGTTAATCCAGTTGGAATGAGAGTTGGTATCAATAAAGATTGGGATGCAACTTGGTTTGCCAGCAAAAAAGATTTTGCAGACTTCCTTATTGAAGACCACAAAATAAGAGAATTTTTAAACAAAAAATATTCACAATGCGGCATCTCAAAAATCACTATTGAAAGAACCGCTAAAAAAGTTATTGTTCACATTTTCACAGGAAAACCTGGTATGCTCATCGGGCAAAAGGGTGCTGGTGTTGAACTTTTGAAAGCAGACCTTTCAAAACTTGTTAAAACAGCAGAAACTGTGCTTGTGGACATCAAAGAAATCAAAAGAATTGACCTTGATTCAAAACTTGTTGCAGAAAGCATTGCACAACAACTTGAAAAACGCGTTTCATTCAAGCGCGCCCTTAAAGGTGCCCTTCAACGCGTTATGAAAGCTGGCGCAAAAGGTTGTAAAGTTCAAGTAAGCGGCGTTGTTGATGGCGCAAACACCATCGCAAGAACCGAATACTATATGGAAGGCAACTTGCCACTTTCAACACTTCGTGCAGACATTGATTATGCAACTGCTTCAGCGTTTACAAACTATGGTAAACTTGGCGTTAAAGTTTGGATTTACAAAGGTGAAATTCTTGGCCAGAAAAAAGAGGTTAAAGGAGGACAAGACTAATGTTAATGCCAAAAAGAGTTAAAAGAAGAAGAGTTCATCGTGGCCGCATGACTGGCGTTGCAACTCGTGGCAACAAACTTGCTTATGGCGATTTCGGTCTTGTTGCAACCGAACCTTGCTGGTTGAAATCAAATCAGATTGAAGCAGCGCGTATCGCTATGACACGTTATACAAAACGTCAAGGTAAGGTTTGGATTGACGTTTTCCCAGATAAACCTGTAACAAAGAAACCTGCTGAAACTCGTATGGGTTCAGGTAAGGGTTCTCCAGAATTCTGGGTTGCAGTTATCAAACCAGGCAGAGTTTTGTTTGAAATGAAAGGCGTAACAGAACCTGTGGCAAGGGAAGCATTAAGACTTGCATCTCACAAGCTTCCTTGCAAAGTGAAATTCGTTAAAAGAGAGGAGGAAAAATAATGAAAAAAGCTGACATCAAAAGTTTGACAAACGCTGAACTTACCAGCAAACTTTCAGAACTTAAATCCGAACTTTTTAACTTAAGATTTTCACTTGCAACAGGAAACTTGCCAAACAATTCACAAATCAAAAATGTGAAAAAAGAAATTGCAAGAATTAAAACAATCCTTCGCGAAAGAGAATTAAAAGCCGAAGTGGCGGGGAACTAAGGAGATAAGATATGGAAAAAGAAATCAGAAAACCAAGACCAACCAAAATTGGCGTCGTTGTTAGTGCTGGCAAAATGGACAAAACCATAACTGTCGCTGTTGTTTCAAGCCGTAAGCACAAGCTTTATAAAAAATTCGTTAAGAAAACAAACAAATTCAAAGTTCATGACGAAGAAAATAAAGCAAAGATGGGCGATACTGTTCTTATTATGGAAACACGCCACATCAGCAAAGATAAATACTATCGTTTAGTCGAAATCATAGAAGAAGCGAAATAAAAGGAGAGAGGAAAAATGATTCAACCACAAACAATGTTAAAGGTTGCCGACAACACCGGCGCGAAAAAAATCATGTGCATTCGCGTTCTTGGCGGTTCATTCAGAAAAAGCGGCAACATTGGTGATATAATCGTTGCATCTGTCAAAAGCGCGATTCCTGGCGGAATGGTGAAAAAAGGTGATGTTGTTAAAGCGGTTATCGTGCGCTCTGTAAAGGGCTTGCAACGTCAAGACGGCTCTCATATTCGTTTCGATGACAACGCAGCGGTTATTATTGATAACCAAAAAATGCCAAAAGGCACCCGTATTTTTGGACCTATCGCTCGTGAGTTAAGGGACAGAGAGTTTGCAAAAATAATCTCTCTACTCCAGAGGTTTTATAAGGAGAAGGAAATGACAAAATTGAACATTAAAAAAGGCGACACCGTTGTTGTTATCGCCGGCAAAGATAAAGGAAAAACTGGTAAAGTCCTTCAAACCGTTGCAATTGCAAATCGCGCAGTTGTTGAAGGGATTAATATTGTCACAATCCACCGTAAACCAAGAAGTCAACAAGACCCTGGTGGCATTGTAAAAAGACCTGCTCCTGTCCAAATTTCAAACCTTATGGTTGTTTGCCCTGTTTGCGGCAAAGCAACAAGGGTTGGCAGAAAGGTTGTTGATGGCAAAAATGCCCGCATTTGCAAAAAATGCAACGCAAGCCTTGACAAAGCCTTCTCTAAGGCTGTTAAGAAAGAAGGCAAGAAGAAAGAAGAAGTAAAAGTCGAAGAACAAAACGCTGAAACAAAAGTTGAAACCAAGAAAACAACCACTGCAAAGAAAACCACAAAATCTTCAACCACAACACAAAAAGCAGTGAAGGAAACCAAAGCGAAAGCAGCGACAACAACTGTTCGTAAATCTGGAAGAGGAAATTAGGAGATAACAATGGCAGAAAAAAACAGAATCTCTGAAATGTATAAGTCAGAAGTTGTTCCAAGTTTGATGAAAGAATTTGGTTATAAGAACGTTAACGAAGTTCCAAAGCTTGTTAAAATCACACTTAATATGGGGCTTGGCAATGTTAAAGATAACTCAAAAAGCTTTAACACAGCCGTTGATGAACTTACACTTATTGCTGGACAAAAAGCTGTTCCAACAGTGGCAAAGAAAGCAATCTCAAACTTCAAACTTCGTGAAAATATGAAAATCGGTGCAAGAGTTACACTTCGTGGCACAAGAATGTATGAATTCTTTGACAGACTTGTTTCAATTGCACTCCCTCGCGTAAGAGACTTCAGAGGAATTTCAGAAAAATCTTTCGATGGCCGTGGAAACTATTCTATGGGTATTAAAGAACAACTTATTTTCCCAGAAATTGTTTATGACAAAGTCGAAATAATTCGTGGTTTTGACATCAATTTTGTTACAACAGCAAAAACTGATGCAGAAGCAAAAGCACTTTTGAAGGCACTTGGTTTGCCTTTCAGGAAATAAGAGGGGAATTGTAAATGGCAAGATCAGCATTAAAACAAAAACAAGCAAAAAAACAAAAATTTGCAACCAGAGAATACACCCGCTGCAAAATCTGCGGCAGACCACACGCGGTGCTTAAAAAATATGGCATTTGCAGAATTTGTTTCAGAGAACTCGCAAGCAAAGGTGAAATCCCTGGCGTTAAAAAGTCAAGTTGGTAGGAGGAAAATTATGGTTACAGATCCAATAGCAGATATGCTTACAAGAATAAGAAATGCATTGACAGCAAAGCATCCTGAAGTAAGCGTTTCATTATCTAAGGAAAAACTTGCAATCGCAAAAATCTTGGAAGAAGAGGGCTATATCACAAATGTTAATGTTGTGGAAAATGGCAAATTTAAGGACATCAACATTGAACTTAAATATCTTTCAAATGGCGAAAGCGTTATCCAAGGTCTTAAACGCATTTCAAAACCAGGTTTAAGAGTTTATGCAGGTAGCGATAATCTTCCAAAAGTTATCAGCGGGCTGGGCATTTCAATTATAAGTACAAATAAAGGAATTATGACAAACAAAAAAGCACAAAGCCAACATATTGGCGGTGAAGTGCTTGCGTATGTTTGGTAAAAGGAGAGAGGACAATGTCAAGAATCGGAAGAAAAGAAATTATCTTGCCTGCGGGCGTTGAACTTTCACTCGCACCAGATAACACAGTTACAGTTAAAGGTCCAAAAGGCACTTTGACGCAAACAGTTGATAAAATCATCACTGTAAACAAAAACGACAATGTCGTTACATTAACTCGCCCAAACGATATCAACACAACACGCGCAAAACATGGCCTTTATCGTTCACTTATCGCCAATATGGTTGAAGGCGTAACAAAAGGTTATGAAAAAGTGTTGGAAATCAACGGTGTTGGTTACAAGGCGCAAAAACATGGCAACAAACTTGTTATGCAACTTGGCCTCAGCCACCCAGTTGAAGTTGAAGACGAAGAAGGCATTGCAATTGAATGCGTAAGCCTTACAGAAATTAAGGTTTCAGGCATTGACAAACAAAAAGTTGGCCAAATGGCGGCAAAAATCAAGGCGCTTCGCCCTGTTGAACCATATCACGGCTATGGCATCCGTTATAAGGGTGAACGCGTGATCCGTAAAGCAGGTAAAGCTGCAGGTAAAGGTAAAAAATAAAGGTAAGGAGAAAAAGTTATGATTATTAAGAAAGATAAAAATCAAGCAAGACTTGTTCGTCATAAACGTGTAAGAAGAAAAGTTTCTGGCACAAGCACATGCCCTCGCCTTAATGTTTATCGCAGTTTGAACGAAATCTACGCGCAAATCATTGATGACACCAAAGGCACAACACTTGCCGCTGCTTCAAGCAAAGATATTAAAGCAGAAAAGCAAACAAAAACTCAACAAGCCGCACTTGTTGGAAAAACAATCGCTGAAAAAGCAATCAAGGCAGGCATTCAAGAAGTTGTTTTTGACCGCGGTGGATATGTTTACACCGGCCGCGTTAAAGCACTTGCAGACGGTGCACGCGAAGCAGGATTAAAATTTTAGGGAAGGAGAAGGAAATGGCAGAAGAAATTAAAGTAGAAGTTAAAGCTGAAGTTCAAGAACCAGCAGCAGAAGTTAAAGCAGAAAATGCCGGCAGAAAACCTAAAAAAGACTTCAAAAAAGATGGCCGCCGTCGTGATGATCGTCGTAAAGACGAAAATGATAAAGTGCTTGTTTCACTTCGCCGCGTAACAAAAGTTGTTAAGGGCGGACGCACTTTCCGTTTCAGCGCAATGGTTGTTGTTGGCGATAAAAAAGGCAAGATCGGTATTGCAATTGGCAAAGCAAAAGAAGTTCCTATGGCAATTGAAAAAGCAGGAAACATCGCTCGCCGCCATATGCAATCATATCAAATTACAAACGGAACCATTGAACACGAAGTTATCGGAAAATACGGCAAATCAACAATCACACTTTTGCCTGCAAAACCTGGTACAGGTATCATCGCAGGTGGCAGTGCACGTGCCGTTCTTGAACTTGCAGGTGTAACAGATATCGTTACAAAAATTCATGGTTCAACAAACAAAATCAATGTTGTTAAAGCAACACTTGACGGACTCAGCAAGATTCAAACAAAAGCGCAAATTGCTGAAAGAAGAAATAAATCAGTTGAAGAAGTGTAATCCACTTTTTCACGAAAAGGAGAGGTTATGACTAAAAGTCTTAAGGTGACTTGGATTAAAAGCACCATTGGCTACAACAAAAGCCAAAGCAAAATTATGACTGCACTTGGTTTCAAAAAATTGAACCAAACAAGAATTCTCCCAGATAACGAGTCAATTCGTGGAAGTTTATTTCATGTTAGACATCTTGTGAGAGTTGAAGAAATTTAAGGGAGGTAGAAATGGATATTCAATCATTAAAACCGGCCGAAGGTTCACGCACAAAATATGTGCGCGTGGGTCGTGGCGGTGGAAGTGGTGTTGGTAAAACCTCAAGAAGAGGTATGAAAGGTCAACACGCGCGCAACACTGTTCGCCCAGGTTTTGAAGGTGGCCAATTGCCACTTATCAGAAAAACTGCGATTCGCGGCTTTAACAACAAACGTTTTGCAAAAGTTTATTCAATTGTAAACGTTGGAGATTTGGAACAACTTGACGCTAACACCGTTGTGACAGAAGAATTGTTATATCAAAACAGAATTGTGGGCAAAATGCAACCATACGGCTTGAAAGTTTTGGGAAACGGGGAATTAACAAAACCATTAACAGTACAAGCAAAGCATTTCTCTGAATCTGCAAAAGCAAAAATTGAAAAAGCTGGTGGAAAAATAGAGGTGGTTTAATGTTTAAGACATTTGTCAATGCATTTAAACAAAAAGAAGTTAGAAATAAACTCCTTCTAACTCTTCTTTTATTGTTTATTTATTGTGTGGGTTGCTGGCTGCCATTGCCAGGGCTCGATATTAAGGCCTTCAACGCCGCAATTGTCGGCGATGACGGAAATGGCTTTTTGGCACTTTTAAGTGCAATCAGTGGTGGCGCGCTGGCTAATGGTGCCATATTGGCGCTTGGCGTGTCGCCTTACATCACAGCTTCAATTATCATACAATTATTAACAATCGCAATTCCGGCTCTTGAAAAACTTTCTAAAGAAGGTGGCGAGGCCGGTCGCAAAAAAATCAACTTAATCACACGCTGGATTGCTCTTGGGCTTTCATTTGCACAGGCAATCGGCATCGTGCTTGCGTTCCAAAATCTTTTAAATCCAGATGTTCTTGGCGCAGGCACAAGCCCATTCCTTATTGGCGCAATGACGGTTATTATGCTGACAGCGGGCGGTATGTTCACGGTTTGGATTGGTGAAAGAATTACAGATCTTGGCATCGGCAATGGTATGTCAATGCTTATCTTCGTTGGTATTCTCAGCACCGCAGTAAGTTCAATCTTGAACACTGTTATGGGCATTGGCAGTGACCCTAACTTCATTTGGAACATTCTTATTTTTATCGTTGCACTGCTTCTGATCTTCGTGTTTATCGTGTTTATGGATTTGTCAGAAAGACGCATTCCTGTTCAATACGCAAAACAAGTGAAGGGCAGAAAAATGTATGGCGGACAAAGCACATACATTCCTGTAAAACTGAACACATCAGGCGTTATGCCAATTATCTTTGCAAACGCGCTTGTTATGTTCCCACAACTTATTTCAAGCATCTTCTGGCCTGAATCAACGTGGTATCAAAATGTTCTTGGAACAAACTCTTGGCTCTATATTATCCTAACAGCACTTTTGATTTTGTTCTTTGCATATTTCTATGCACAAATCACATTCAACACAGAAGATATTTCAAGGCGAATTCAACAAAACGGTGGCTTTATCCCAGGCATTCGCCCAGGAAAACCAACAACCGAATATCTTAAGCGTGTTTCAAATCGCCTCATCTTGTTCGGTGCAATCTTCCTTTCAATCGTTGCACTTGTTCCAAGCTTGATTTTCAAAGGCATTGATATCACTTCAAGTGGTTCGCTTGTGTCTGCATTCTCTGCAACAGGTCTTTTGATTATCGTGTCTGTGGCGCTTGACTTTGAAAAACGTCTTGATGCACAACTTATGATGCGCACCTATAAAGGATTTTTAAAATAAAATCAGGAGCTTTTAAATGAAAATTGTTTTAATTGGTGCACCAGGCAGCGGCAAGGGAACCCTTGCCGCTGGGCTTGAAAGAAGGTTTGGCTTAAAGCATTTGTCTTTTGGCCAAATCGTTCGCGGCGTTGCCAAAACCAATCCGCGCGTTAAAGCATTGATTGACGGCGGCAATATGATTGATGATGCCCTTGCGAAAGAAATTTTGACTGGGCGCATCAATCAACCCGATTGCCAAAATGGTTTTATTCTTGATGGCTTTCCGCGCAGCCTTGCCCAAGCAAAAATGCTTAAAGAAATTATGGAAATTGATTTTGCAATCTATCTCAAAATTTCCGAAAGCGAAGTTTTCCGCCGGCTTGGCAACCGTCTTTCTTGTCCAAATTGCAACGCTGTTTACAGCAGGCAAAACTATGACCAAGATGTTTGCAAAACATGTGGCGCAAAACTTGTGGTTCGGGCGGATGACACCACTGAAACAATAAAAAAACGCATTGAAATTTTCAATGCTAATATAAAAGACTTGCTCAAATTTTATAAAAATCAATTATTGGAAATTGATGCCGAAGGCACTCCAGATGCGGTTGTGCAGGCAGCGTCAAACCTTATTATGAAGGAGTGAAAAGTTGGTTGCAAAAACTCAAAATGAAATCAACTTAATGCGCAAGGCCTGTGAAATCACAAGAGATGCACTTCGGTTTGCAGAAACTCTTATAAAGCCACTGACTTCAACATTAAGTATTGACAAATCAATAAAAAAGTTTATAATAGACAATGGTGGAATTCCATCTTTCTTGGGATATGATGGTTTCCCCGCCAGCTCGTGCATTTCCGTCAACGATGTTGTTGTGCACGGGATTCCAAAAGAAGATATCATTTTGCAAGAAGGTGATATCGTCAGTGTTGATGTTGGCGTAATTTATAAGGGCTTCAACGGCGATGCCGCAAGGACGTTCGCTGTTGGAAAAATCTCTGCAGAAAAACAACGTTTGATTGATGTAACCAAACAAAGTTTTTTTGAAGGGATTTCAAAACTGCGTGTTGGCGGAAAACTTGGCGAAATGTCAAGCGCTATCCAAAAATATGCAGAAAGCCACGGCTTTTCCGTTGTGCGCGAATTGGTTGGTCATGGGATTGGAACACAAATGCATGAAGCGCCAAATGTTCCAAACTATGGCAAGCCAACCGATGGCATCACAATTCCAGAAAATATTTTTTTGGCAGTTGAACCCATGATCAATATGGGACGAAGGGAAATATATCTGGACAGTGATGGCTGGACAATTCGCACGCAAGACGGCATGCCGTCAGCCCATTACGAAAATACAATACTCGTAACCAAATCGGGCGTAGAAATTTTAACATTATAAGGAGTTTTTATGTCAAAGGAAGACGTAATTGAGTTTGAAGGCGAAGTTATTGAAGTGTTGCCAAACACAAAATTCCTTGTCCAACTCAGCAATGGTCACACAATAACTGCTTATATCTCTGGAAAACTCAGAATGCACTATATCCGCATTCTTGAAGGGGATAAAGTGATAGTTGAAATGAGCCCGTATGATTTAACTAAAGGTCGAATCACCTGGCGTGGCAAAAGCTAAATTAAATTTAGAAGGAGAAAAACAATGAAATATAGAGCATCGGTTAAGAAAATTTGTGACAAATGCAAAATCATTAAAAGACACGGAAAGCTTATGGTGATTTGCCAAAACAAAAAGCATAAACAAACTCAAGGCTAAAAAAAACACCTGATACCATTCGCGGCTACTTTAATGGTATCGATTTATCATATAGTTTAAATTTTATGGAGGAAAGAAAAATATGGCAAGAATTGCTGGTGTTGACTTACCACGCGACAAACGTATTGAAATCGGTTTAACTTATATCTATGGTATCGGTCAAGCAACTTCAAATCAAATCCTTAAAGCCGTTGAAATTGACCCAAACAAACGCGTTAAAGATTTGGATGAAGCAGATGTTGCAAAACTTAGACAATACATCGACAAGAACTATCAAGTTGAAGGCGAAAAACGCAAAGAAGTTTCAATGAACATCAAACGCCTTTCAGAAATTGGTTCTTATCGCGGAATCCGTCACAGAAAAGGATTACCTGTTCGTGGACAAAACACAAAAACAAACGCAAGAACCCGCAAAGGCCCTAAGAAAGTTGTCGGCGGAAGTTCTAAGAAAGGAAAATAGGAGATAAAAATGGCAGTTGCAAAAAAAGTAACTAAAAAGAAAAAAGTTGTAAGAAACTCTGATGCCGGACAAGTTCACATTCAGGCGTCTTTCAACAATACAATCGTAACTTTTACTGATATGCAAGGCAATGCAATTTCTCAGGCAAGCTCAGGGCTTTTGAAATTCAGGGGCTCAAAGAAAAGCACACCTTTTGCAGCACAACAATGCGTTGAAACTGCTGGAAAAATTGCAAAAGACCAAGGCATCCGCACTGTTGAAGTGTATGTTAAGGGGCCGGGCAACGGACGCGAAGCCGCTATTCGTGCTTTGACAGGTCTTGAATTCAATGTAACACTTATCAAAGACGTGTCACCAATTGCACATAACGGTTGCCGCCCACCAAAAGTAAGAAGATTGTAAAATTAATTTAAATTATAAAGGAGAAAAAAATGGCAAGATTACTTGACCCAAAATGCCGCCAATGTCGCAGAGAAGGTTGCAAGTTGTTTTTGAAAGGTGAAAAATGCACCACAAAAAAATGCCCACTTGAACGCAGACCTTTTGTTCCAGGACAACATGGCCAAGGTCGTAAAAGAGTAACACAATATGGCACCCAACTTCGCGAAAAACAAAAAGTTAAGCGTGCTTATGGAATTTTGGAAAAACAATTTAAGGCATATTATGATGAAGCGGAAAGAATGAAAGGCGTTGTTGGTGAAAACCTTCTGTCTTTAATTGAACGCCGCCTTGATAATGTTGTTTACAGAATGGGTATCGGCTCTTCAAGAAACGAAAGCCGTCAAATTGTAAACCACGGACACATCACCGTTAATGGCCACACAGTTGATATTCCATCTTTCAGTGTTAAAGCAGGCGATGTTATCGAAGTTAAGGAAACAAAACGCGACAAAGAAATGTTCAAAGCACTTAAAGGAATGAAGGTTGTTATGCCAAAATGGCTTGAGTTTAATCCAGACACTCTTTCAGGCAAAGTGTTGGCCCTTCCAAAACGCGAAGATATTGATATGAACATAAGCGAACATTTGATTATCGAATTGTACTCAAGGTAATAAAAAAGGAGAATTTTATATGATTGAAATTGAAAAGCCAAAACTGACTTGCGAAGAAAGCCAAAATGGTTCTGTGGCAAAATTTGTTGTTGAACCACTTGAAAAAGGTTATGGCATCACCCTTGGCAACTGCATGAGAAGAACACTTCTTTCTGCAATGCCGGGGATTGCACCTATTGGCGTTAAAATTGCAGGCGTTCTGCACGAATTTTCAAGCATTCCAGGCGTTACCGAAGATGTTGTTGACATCGTTTTGAACCTTAAACAACTCGTTTTGAAATCTGTTGACCTTCGTGAAGATTTTACAACAACTTTAAGAATTAAACGCACAGCAGGTGGTGAAGTGACCGCCAAAGATTTCGAACACAATGATTTGGTTGAAGTGCTTAACCCAGATTTCCACATCTGCACAATGGAAGAAGGTGCAATTTTGGATATGGAAGTGTTGGTTGCTCGTGGTCGCGGTTATGTTCCAAATGTTGTTAACAAAGAACGCATTGACACCCTTGATTACATCGCAATTGACAGCTTGTATTCACCTGTAATCCGCGTGAATTTTAATGTTGAAAACACTCGCGTTGGTCAAAATATCGATTTGGATAAACTTATTCTTGATGTTAAAACTAACGGTGCAATCACAGCAAAAGAAATTGTTGCGCTTGCAGGTAAAATTATCAATGAACATGTCAATTTGTTTATGGAAATGTCTGAAAATTTTGCAGACCTTAACATCTTGGTTTCAAAAGATGAAGATGTGCAAACAAAAGTTCTGACTCTTCCAATTGAAGAAATGGACTTTTCTGTTCGTTCATACAATTGCTTGAAACGTGCCAACATTAACACTGTTGAAGATTTGGTAAGCAAATCTAAAGCGGATATGCTGAAAGTAAGAAACCTTGGGCTTAAATCAATAGAAGAAGTAATTCAAAAACTTGAGACATACGGGCTTGCGCTTCGCCCAGAAGAAGAGGATTAAAAGGAGATAAAATGGCAAACGATAAATTAGGTCTTCCTTCACAACAAAGGAAAGCACTTATTCGTAACCAAGTGACAAACTTGTTGTGGTACGGAAAAATTGAAACAACACAAGCGCGTGCAAAATCTGTTCAAAGAGAAGCAGAAAAACTTATCACCATTGCAATCAGGTCTTATGAAGATACAGTGAAAGCTGTGAAAACAATTAAAGACGAAAAAGGTGTGAAAGCAGACCACGAAGTTATCAACGATGGTCCAAAGAAACTTGCTGCTCGTCGTGCGATTATGTCATATGTTTATGACATTCAAGAACAACGCAAAGAAAAAGAAAGCAAAGCAAACTTTAAAGCGCGCACAAAAGATATCAAACATCCATTGCTTGAAAAAATCTTTAATGTTTATGCACCAAAATACGATGCTCGTGCAAAAGAACTTGGTACAGGCGGTGGCTACACACGCATTATCAAGCTTGATAACCGCAGAGGTGAT
>JAFVTB010000109.1 GCA_017503445.1 Clostridia bacterium | reverse complement strand
GGGTGATTATTGGCTGTTCAGATAAACCTTCAACCATTTCAACTGGAACATTGAACCTTGGCGATGTTGCAGATTATTATAATAAAGCGGGTTATTATAATTTTTCAAATTCATCTTCAGGAATTTGGGAGTGGTTTGCAAATGGCAGGAACACTGCCGTCGGCAGTGCATTGTTTAGTGATTATTTAAACAAAGGCAAGGATGTTATTTATAACTTATCTTCGCAAACAATTTCGCAAAAAGATGTTTTTCCAAATGCCAAAGCAACTGGCGAACTTGAATTCGATGAAGTATTGTGTTTTGCGCAAAATAGACTTAGTACAACTTCAAAATTTAACGATTCTACAAGCGCTGGGAATTGTTATTACAATTCAAGGTTAATGACAACAATCAACACTTTTTATGATACTAATCTTATAGATTTGGATTCTAAAATTGTGCCAAAAACTTTAAAAACAGTTTGGGCTGGTGCGCCTGATACAACAAATGGTTCAAATCTTGAAGGAACCTATAAACTTTTTCCACTTGCAGGAGCAAGTGCCAATGAAAGTTTTTATGTTTTGAACTATTTAACCTCTGGCTCAGCTGCCATGCAACAAAATGGTATTTATTGGTGGTTGCGTTCTGGTTACGCGGCCTATCCTCAAAACGCGTACTATGTCTATACGACAGGTGTTCTCAACAAACGTTATGACGCAGTGACTTATTCAACCGGCGTGCGCCCGGCTTTCGTTCTTCAAATTTAAAGAAAATTTTTAAAAATAAATTAAAAAATAATAAAAAATATTTATTTTTAATTAAAAAATTATTTTTTGATTTTATTTTTGCAAAAAAATATTTTTCAAAAATTGTTTTCAAAAACTTTTTTGAAATTGATTTTGATTTTCTTTAAAAGGGGGCGATAAGGGGGCGAATTAAAACAAATCCTATAGTTACAAAAGTTATTTAAACACAAAATCCGTTAGATTTATGTTCCGCCGTGCTAACACGCACGGCGGATATTTTTTTGGAAAAAGCGTGGACAAATCATTAAAAATATGGTATAAAAAACGCATATGGGGGCGGCGGAAATTTCAAGATTTCATTCACATTTTTGGGCGCCAAGGAATACATTTTGAAATACCCGCCATTCCATAAAAATTAAAAGGAGAGAAAAGTTTATGAAACTTAAAAACGCTTTTTTGGCTTTGGCACTTTCATGCGCGGTTGTGTTGCCGTTGACGGCGTGCGGCGCAAACGATGGGCTTAAAAGTCAAAAACAAGCCGCCGTTGAAGGGCTGAATGAAAGCGCGGTTGCCCTTGTGGGCGATTGGGTTTTTTCTTTGGGCGATGAAAGCATTGTGCCTGTGGGCGCTGATCAATCTTATGTTGATACATATGCCGAAGCGTATGACCTGCTTCAACGCTTTCCCGAATTGAAAAACAAAGTTGATTCTTATATTGACAAACAAGCATCATACATCAACGCGGCAAAAACCATTGAAACATTGGTGGAAATTGAAAACAGCGCGCTTGAAGGGCTTGAAGATGTTTTGACATATTCAGAATATCAAAAGATTGCAAACCTTGCCCTTTCAATCAACACCGCCAAAAATTATCTTAACGAAAATTATTCACAAATGACGGCGGATAAATATTCTGCAAATGCGTTTTCTGCACTTGAAGATTTGCATGATGACCTTTTGGGTGCATTGAACAACGCAACAGATTTCCGCGTGATACAAAACTTGGTGACATCAATGGATAATGTCCTTGAGTTTGACAGCCAAAAATCTGTATCTGAATATTATATCAATATGATTGAAACAGAACTTTCAGACGCAGACATTTTCTTGACATACCAAGAAAACACAACCCAGGTGCAGGCGCTGAAAAACTCTGCAATCCAAAACATTAAAAACGCAACAACCGAGCCCGAAATGCAAAAGCTTTATAACAAATTGTTTGAAGATGTTGAAAAAATCCAAACAAATAACAGCGATGCAGAATATGAAGCATATCTTCAGGTTTTGGCAAGACAATATGGCGCAATGATTGATAACGCGCTTATCCAAAGTGGCGTGGCTGAACTTCCAGAATATTGGAATGAAAATTGGGCGCAAATGATTGCCCTTACGGCAAAAACCTCAATTAATAAAGCCACAAGTGAAACGGATATGCAAGAAATCTTTTCTGCATTCACAGACGTGCAACTTGCATGGGTGATTGAAGATTATGAAGAATTTTCGCAAGAACTTCAATCATGCAAAAGTGTGCTTGGGCCAATCACAACTGCAAACCTTATTATGACGGCGCAAAACAAAGTTGCATTTGATGCGATTGTGGAAGATATCCAAGAAATTTTGATTAACGCAACAGATTGGGATGCTTTGTATACACCATTAACAGAAATGTATGTTGAATTGTCATCTTCATTAAGTGTGTGGGATGCGCCAGCAATGGTGAATGACATTCTTTACTCAGCAATGAATGCATACGTTCTTCAAGCCCAATTTATGCTTGCAGTTCAAGATGTTTTCAGTGCAATGATGGTTGCGGAAAACTATTCACAGCAGGCAATGCTGTTTGATGTAGAAGTGTTTGGAAATGTGGCACTTCGCAACAACTTTGAAGACACGCTTGATCCAAACTTTACAAAAGAACAAACAGTTCCATTTGGACTGGAGAAAGTGGCTCTGCTTCACGAGGAATTTATAAATGAAATTATGGATATTTTGGAAGATGTTTGGGGCTTGACCGAAACTGAATCTAAAGACCTTATTGATGTTATTTCCAATAATCCAGACATTCTTATGGATGTAATGGAAAACTTTGATGGAATTTTGGCAATGGCACCACAATTTCAAGGATTTGTGAAAATCTTTGCAGCGCCAGAAAACTTTGAAGATTTTGAATCTCGTCTTGTGGCTGCAACAAAAGATTTTGTTGCCCAAGTGAAAGACGTTGACAACGCGGCTGAAGACCTTGTGTTTGCTGCACAAAGCTTGTTGGAACAAATCAACAAAGATTTCAGTGAAGAAACAACATACCTTCCAATTATGGATATGGCAGCAAATATTTCACCAGCAAAAGAAAGTCTTCAATATCTTATTGCAGAACTTCAAGCTTTCGATATTGGTGAATATGACAGTTATTATGATTTTGCTGAAGAATATCACGATTTATTAGATGAATATAAAAGCATTGCTGATTCATTCTATTTATCTGACGAGGCATTAATCCACAACCTTCTTTCTGCACAAGAAATCATGAATTATCTTGCAAGCGTTTTGCAAAGTGTTATGGCCGATATGTTCAGTGAAGTTTATATTGAAGAAGCAGAAGCTTTGGCAATCACAACAAACTTTGCAGAAACCATTGCAAATATTCAACTTGATGCAGAAGAACAAGCGGCACAAATTAAGCAATCAACTCAAACAGCTGATGAACAAAAAATTGCAATCAACCTTGCATATTCAAACGCGCTGGATAGAGTTCTTGCGGAAGTGATTGCACTTTCAACAAATATTGAAGAAAACTATATCACTGTTTCACAATATGAAGAACTCGTTGATGAGCAAATGGTGTTGTTTGAAGATATTAAATCAACTCTTCAAAATTTCGGCATTTCATGTGCAGCGGCACCAATCACTTATGAAGAATATGTTGAATTCTTTGGTGATCTTTCAGAAGAAGATTTAGTGCTTCAAAACAGTGCGGTGCTTTTCAACGATTTTGATCTTATGGTTGCTGTTGATTCAACCCAAGAAATAATGACAGCGCTTCAAACCCACATTGAAAAAATTCTTGGCGCAAAAACTGCTGAAGACCTTACAAATCTTGCCGATGATTTTAATACTGCACTTGCAACTGTTCCAACAATTTTTGATGCTTATGAACAAACAATTGATGGCATTGTGAAAGCAGGATGCAGTTTGAATGCAATGATGATGCTTCAAAGCTTTATCTCTGAAATTGATGTTGCAAAAACTGCAATCTTTGAAGGTGAAGCAGACTTTGCCACCGCATATGCGTCAATCGCTTCTGACATTTCAATGCTTGCAGCATTCTTTGGCGAAGAAGCAATCAATGGGTTTAATCAAGAAAAAGATTATCGCATTACAGAAATCGATTTGTTTGACCTTGCAAACACCAACAATTCAACAATCATCACATTGACTGAAAAGCAAACTCAAAACGCGGGCAACTTTATCAAATCATACAAACAAACAATCAATGCAATGAAAGATATTGAAATCATGGTTGCAGATTTTGATGCCTTCAATGAAGTATTCAGCTTTATTGGTGAAGAAAACTTGTGGCTTGAACTTGCGTTTAATAACTATTGGAACAATTTTATTGCTGCGTTCTATGAAAAGCACAATATCAACACCACAGATCTTGCAATATCATTGGCGGAAACCTTTGAAACAGATGCAGAAGATGTTGCTGCGGCAATCACTCAAATTCAAAACACACTGAAAATTGCAAAATATTCAATTTGGTTGAATAACGATGCGTTCACCCAAGGCACCTTTGTTGAATTCTTGAACGAATTGAATGTGGATGTGTTGTTTGATTGTCAAAATCTTTTGATGGGTATGAACACTGCAGAAGAAAACTTAATGGAATATAAACTCAGTGCATCAGAATATGTTCTTGATGAACTTAAAAACATTTCTGCACCTTTGAAAGATCAAACTTATGCAACCATTCTTGAAGTGTTTGAAGCGGTGAACGCGCAAATTATGTCTGCTGAAAACGAAGATGCAATTGAAGGAATTAAGGATGAATTCATTACCACAATTCTTCCAGCCCTTGATGACACAGATTATTTTAAAGGTTTGCAATTTGATGCTGTAAAAGCTGGGATGATTAATGATATTAATGCGTTTGCACAAACTTTGGCATACACCTATAACGCTGCAAACAAAACAAATATTGAATCAATAATTGCACAAACATTTACAGCGCTTGATGATGCAGAAACCCAAGAAGATCTTGAAGATATTGCAACTGCATACGGCGTTGCAATTGGTCAAATTGAAACTTTGCAAGAATATTATGCTTATGCAAATTCAGAAGTTGCCACTTTCATAACTGCGCTTGAATCGGGCGAATATGAACTTGGTGAAGATTTTGCAACCGCAGAAGAACTTATTCAAACATTCACTGCGCTTGCAAATGCACTTGTGTTTGAATATGATTCAATTGCCGCATTTGATGCTGCGCTTGAAGCATTGCAAACACAATTAAATGAATATATTCCATCAGCACCTGTTTTGGAATAAAAAAAAATAGGCAAATTTTGCCTATTTTTTTATGTCTTCAAACAAAAGCGCAAGTGGGCGGCTTGGTCTTTTGCGCTGGCATATGAAATGCCAACACGCGGCGCAGTGGTGAAATGATATATTTTGCCATCATCCAAAATTTTGATTTGCGAATTGTTTATAATGCTTTGCCCGTTCAAATTTTTTGTGATGTTCAAAAGTTTTGTTGCTTTTGCAGGGCCATTTGCCCCTGCAACAGCCCTTATCAAAACGGCTTCGGGTTTGCCGGCACTTTCGCTGACAATATTCAGCATAAGATGCATGCCATAAATAAGATAAATATAAATTGTGCCGCCAATTTGCCACATTGGCTCGGTGCGGGGTGTGTGTTTGCCACCAAAGGTGTGGCAGGCGGTGTCGGTTATGCCCAAATATGCCTCGGTTTCTGTGATTTGTGCACGGGTGGTTTTGCCACAAATGTTTGTTTCAATCCATTTGCCCACCAAGTTTTGTGCAAGCATGATTGTTGGAGCGGTAAAAAAATTTAAATCATTTATAACTTTCATAATGTCAATATATCATAAACCCATAATTTTTTAAACTTTTTTGCGCAAAATAAAAGAAAAAAGGGGGCCAAACTTTATGGCATATTCTTATAAAGGTGCAATCACATTTGGGTTGGTTTATATTCCCATCACGCTGCAACTTTCCATCAAAGAAGAAGACATTGGCTTTAATATGATTGAAAAGAAAACAAAATCGCGGGTGAAATATAAGAAAACTTGCGTTGATTGCAATGATCGTGAAGTGAAAAACGAAGATATCGTGAAGGGATTTCAATATGAAAAAGATAAGTATGTGATTTTCACGGATGCAGATTTTGAAAAGCTTAAAACTCCCAGTGATAAAAATATCGCAATTCAACAGTTTGTGGCGCTTGATGAAGTGGATCCAATTTATTTTGATAAATCCTATTATGTCAAACCCGTTGGCGCGGACAAGGCATTTGGCGTGCTTTTAAAGGCAATGGAAGCTGAAAAAAAAGCGGGAATTGCCAAAACAGTTTTGGGGACAAAAGAAACCCTTATCCTTTTGCGCGCAAAAAATGGCAATCTGTATGCCAGCACGCTTTATTTTCACACCGAAGTGCAAAAATTGCCCGAAATCAAATCTCAAAAGATTTCCAAGCAAGAACTTGACCTTGCAAAGAACTTGATCCAGCAAATGACGGGAAAATTCCAACCCGAAAAATATCACGATGAATATCATTTGCGCTTGAAAAAAGCCATAAAACGCAAGATTGCGGGCAATGAAATTGTTGAGGCAAAAGATGCCGCGCCGCCTGTGAAGGTGATTAATCTTATGGATGCACTTCAAAAAAGTTTGGGCGGTACGGGCAAAAGAAAGGTGCAATAATGAAACTGAAAGAATACAAGAAAAAGCGCAATTTTTTGCGCACAACTGAACCTGTTGGGGATATTGCTGAAGAAAGCTCGGCAAACAATTTTGTGGTGCAACTTCATCGCGCGCGTGCAAAACATTTTGATTTGCGGCTTGAGCATAAGGGCGTTTTGATAAGCTTTGCGGTGCCCAAGGGGCTTTCAAACAATCCCAAAGAGAAACGCCTTGCCGTGCATGTGGAAGATCATCCGCTGGATTATATGAATTTTGAAGGCATAATTCCAAAAGGCAATTATGGCGCGGGAACAGTTGATATTTTTGACAGTGGCACCTATATTCCGCTTGAAGATTTTGATAAAGGATTGAAAAAGGGACACTTGAAATTTTTTTTGAATGGTGAAAAGCTGAAGGGTGCATGGAATATGTTCAGAACAGATGAACAAAATTGGCTTGCGGTGAAGATTGAAGACCAGTTTGCTTTCGCGGGCAAGAAAAAAACAAAATTGGCTTTTGATGCCGCACCTGTTCAACTTGCAACGCTTGTAAGTCGGCTTCCCAAAGGAAAGGACTGGGTATTTGAAATCAAATATGATGGATATCGCATTTGCGCGTTTGTGGAAAACGGCAAGGCGCGCCTTTGCACGCGAAATGGCAATGACTACACCACAAAATTCCCAAAAATTTCCAAAGCGCTTTCAAATCTTGACATTGAAAATGCGGTTTTTGATGGCGAGGTCGTGGCCTTTGACGAAAATGGTCGCAGCGATTTTGGGCTTTTGCAAAGCAACTTGAAATCAGGCAAAAACAATTTCTTTTTTGTGGTTTTTGACCTTCTTGCGCTTGATGGGGAAGATTTGCGCGCGC
Source organism: Clostridia bacterium (assembly GCA_017503445.1). Taxonomy (GTDB): domain Bacteria; phylum Bacillota; class Clostridia; order Christensenellales; family UBA1242; genus UBA5489. The sequence continues at coordinate 3,697 of JAFVTB010000109.1, read as the reverse complement.
TTCCACTTCTGCAGCGAAAAGAAAAACTGCAAAGGGTTTTGTATAAGGCAGAAAACATGCTTTTGTTCAGCGCGCATGTGGAAAATGGCAAAGAAACTTTTGCGTTTGCCAAAGCGCATAACCTTGAAGGTGTGATTGCAAAAAAAATAAATGCGCCCTATGTGGGCGGGCGCAGCAATGATTGGCTTAAAATCAAATGTGGGCATCGCCAAGAATTTGTGATTGGCGGCTTTGCAACGTCAGAAAAAAATCAGGTTCTCAGTGCCATTTATTTGGGATATTATGAAAACAAAAAACTGATTTATGTGGGAAAGGTTGGCACGGGGCTTAGTGATGCTTTAAGGCAAGAACTTCGGCAAAAGTTTGAAAAACTTGCGCGCAAAACTTGTCCGTTTTCGTCGCCCATTGATGACAAAAATGCAGTGTGGCTTAGGCCAACTTTAGTGGCTGAAATCAAATATGCTGAATTGACCAAAGATAACCTTTTGCGCCAGCCAAGTTTTGTTGGTTTGCGCGGGGATAAGCCAGCAAAAGATGTGCATCTTGAGGTGAAAAATGAAGATTGAAATCACAAACCCTGAAAAAATAATTTATCCAAAGCAAAAAATAAAAAAAATTGATGTGGTGAAGTATTATTATGAAATTGCAGACGTAATGCTTCCGTTTGTCAAAAACCGCCTTTTGGCTGTGATTCGATGCCATGGCGGAATAGGGGATGAATGCTTTTTCAAAAAACACCCAACAAACGATGCAGATGTGTGTCAACGCTTTTTTGATGGCGATGAAGAATATTTTTTTGTAAAAACCAAACAAGAAATTCTTGGTCAGGTGCAAATGGGCACGCTGGAATTTCACACATGGGCAAGCAATGTGGAAAACCTTGAAAAACCCAATATGATGGTTTTTGATTTGGATCCCGATGAAAAACTTCCACTTTCAAAACTTCGTGATGCAGTTTTGAAGCTAAAAAGCGTGCTTGATGACCTTTCGCTTCAAAGTTTTTTGAAAACCAGCGGTGGAAAAGGTTATCACATTGTGGTGCCGTTTAAAGCTTGTGGTGGCTGGGAAAATTTTTATGGTTTTTCAAAACAAATCGCGCTTTTGGCGGAAGGAAAATGGCCAAATATTTTTACAACAAATATAAAAAAATCCGCCCGAGGTGGCAAGATTTTTTTGGATTATTTGCGCAATAATCGCGGCTCAACCTGTGTGGCGCCGTATTCACTTCGCGCGCGCGATGGCGGCGGCATTTCTATGCCAATCGCATGGCAAGATTTACCCCGCATTAAGCCCAATGAAATCACCATAAAAAATTATCAAAAGTTTCAAACCAATGCATGGCAAGATTTTTTTAATATAAAACAAAAAATTAAATAAAAAACAAAAATAATTATTTTTAAATTAAAATAATTGTTTTTTTTATAAAAAAATAAAAAACTGAATTATTTTTCAGATTTAAAAATTCAAATATTCATTTGCTTGGTGTTTTTTTAATGCTTGTTCTTTTTTTCTTAAAATAAGAAAAAGTTGAAGGTTGATATCACTAAGCTGGTCGCGCACAAGGCGGCTGTTGATGTCACAAAGCTCTTCAAATTTTATGCCATTTTTTTTGTGGCTTTTGGTGAATTCCTTGGGTGCGTGGAAAGGGCAAATGCGCAAAAACCTTTTAAAGGACATGAATTTATCCTCGTTTTCATGCACGTTGTGGATTTGGCGATCGGCGTCTTCAAGTTGGCTTAGGAATATATATTTTGTTTTATCCTTATTCAAAAGCGCAAATTCAAAAACATCACCCGCACGAAACTCTGATGGCAACAGCATTGGAAGTTGCATATCACCCGTCCATGTAATTTGATTTGCATATGGGTTTGCGGCACGCTTGCAATCTTCCAAAGTGCATTTTTTTGTGGCAACAATAAGATTGTTTACATCGAATATAGATTCATTAAGTGTCATGTTTATTTCCTTTTCAACAAAAAATTATCACACATTACAAAGTTTGTCAAGGTCTTGACAAATTTCAATTTTGTGATAGAATGAACACATGGAAAAACACATTGTGAAATTTGAAATTGAAAATCCCACGCATCAAATGTTTAAAAAAGGTGTGCTTTCTTTTGTGTTTGATGAAAAAACACCAACAGTGCTTAACAAAATTGATTTTGACATCGATGACGAAAAATTTTATGTCAATCTTCTTCGCGTGCGCGGGCGATACAATATCACATGGCTTTTTCAAAAGGAAGCAAGTTTGAAATCTGTGCCGCGTGAGGATCTTTGCAAAATTTTGCAACTGGTTAAAGATGTGGATAACGCTGTGCCATTGCGCCAGCCATACAAAAACCTTTTTGCCGCATTGCCGCATCAGGCAAAAATATATTTGCAAATTATGGATAAATCCACAACGAAAGAGCAAAAACAAGCGCTTATCAAGCAGCTTTCAAAAATGAACAAGTTGCTTGAAAATATTGTTATTGCACGTGGGCATGAATTAAAGCGAAAAGATTGTTTGCCGCTTCGAATTTCCGAAACGCAAACCAAAGAAAAATAACCGCAATATGCGGTTATTTTTAATTCAAGCGCAAGGGTGCTTCGCCGCAAACGGCCTGTTCGCATTTGTTGAAGTACATATATGCCACTTTGTCTTCGCGCGCATATTTCAAAAGCTTTTGAAATTGCTCTTTTGCTTGATGACATTTGCCAAGGTTGAAATAACGCACGCCTTGTTCAAAAATTGTTTTATGCTCCTCCAGTTTTTCACGCGTTTTCTTTGGATAACACTCCAAACTTTCAAACAGTGAACGATATTCCTTATCTCCAAGCGTGAGTGTGCCGACATAGCGATATGAAAGGGGATAATCAATCTTCAGGGAATTCAGCACACTTTTTGAAAAGATGATTTGACTGCCAAAATATTTGTTAAACTCTTGCATTTTGGAAACAAGGTTCACTGTGTCGGAAATTATGGTTGGACTTTTGCGTTCTTCTTCGCCAACAACACCAAACACCACATCGCCGGTGTGAATGCTTATATAAACATCAAGGTTTGGCTGCATTTTTGCGGTCTTGTTTTTTGTTGCCACCGCTTTGGTGATTGCCGCTGAACATTCCACTGCGCTTTGGGGCTTGATGAACACCGCCAAAATTCCATCGCCCAAATATTTATCCACAAACCCGCCAAACTTGCGGATGATCGGCGAAACCACATTGAGGTAGCCATTAATGTAATTAAAATTTTCTTCCAAACTCAGCGTTGTGCTGATGTTTGTGGAATTGTGTATATCCACATACATTGTTGTAACCTTTTTTTGCACCTGATTTCCAAGTTCAAGCTCCAAAACACTGTTTTTTCCCAAAAACTTTAAAAACTGCTTTGGCACAAATTTTTCATATTCATTATTGGTTTTTTCCAAAATGTTTTCTTTTTCTTTAAATGTTTCGTTGATTTTGTTAAGCGAATGCTCAATCTCCACAAACTGCTTGCTTCCGCCGATGTGAATGTCATTTGCTATTCGGCCGCTCCCAAGCCGATAAACAGCGTTTTCAACTTTTTTAAGCGGCTTACATGCAAAATGGAAGGTGATAAACAAAATCACAAGATATAAAATCACCGCAAGTCCCAGCCAAAGATAGTTATTATAATTTCCTGTGTTCACTTGAAGAAGCACGCGCACATATTCAACCTCTTTGCCGGTGT
>JAFVTB010000108.1 GCA_017503445.1 Clostridia bacterium | reverse complement strand
GAAAATGTTGTGGGCAAAGTTTTGGTTTCTGCGCACCCTGCAAACTGGGCGCCAATCACAACGGGCACTGTTGGATATATTGAAAGTTTGCCAAGCGAAATCACAATATATCAAGTTGGTGATATCCAAAAACTTTGGCTGGCAAAAAACGATGATGAAACAATCACCGCAAAATGGACAGCCCCAGAAGAAACCTTTGGCAAAACCACTGCATACAGCGTGTTTGTGAAATATCAAGATGGTGATTTTATTCTTGAACAAAACAATATTTCCGTAAATGAATTTACTTTTGATGCAACTCGGTTTGATAATGTTGGTGATTACACGATTAAGGTGCAACTTGACAGCCCAAATAAAGATTTCCTGACCACCCCAACAATCCACACCCTTAAACTTTCGCGCCTTGCCGCCCCAACCACACTTTCAAGAAATGAAAACACCTTGAAAATCACAGATTTCAATGCGGCAAATATGCTGGGCGTTGTGGTGAAACAAAGCATTGATGGCACAGAAAGTTCCCAAACCCAAGACCACGACACAATCACCATAAGTTTGCAAGATGGCCAACCCCTTTCACTTTCAATCAAGTTTTTGGGCGAGTTTGATGCAAGCGTGAATAAATACAATCTTGGTTCGTTGGAAAGCACATATTCAATCCACAAACTTGGCACGCTGACCAGCCTTAAATTTGAAAGCATTTTGGAAAAGAAATTCAAGTTTTCGTGGACACCTTTTGAGCAAGATGAAAATGGCGTTGTGCCATACTATGTGAACTATCAATACTACACCAGCAACAACACCGATAAATTCACAACCAATCAAAAATCAGTTTCAGTTTCAGACCACACAGGCACACCTTTCACTTTCTTTGTTCGCGCAATTGCCACCAGCGCCCAATGGTTTGAAATTTCCCCAAACCAAGAACAATATTTAAGCAGTGAAACATACAAAGAAATTCAAGTTTATCAAGAAGCGCAAATCACCAACCTTGCCGCAAGTGTTTCTGGCGACGAAGTGAAGTTGACATGGAACCATAAGCATGTTGAAGCATATACACCAAATCAAGGTGGATATATGCCAACATTCACCCTTGTTTACACAAACAAACTCACCCAAGAAACATACACAAAATATATCACAAATCCAACTTATGTTAATGGCGAAGGTGCATTTGAAGCAACTTATTCAGTTGCAGAAGATTTTGCCGATGCAGGTCAATACACAATCGCGGTTTCTGCGGTTTCACTTACAAAAACACTTCAATCATCGCCCGTAACAATCACATTTAACAAACTTGCACAAATCACAAATCTTGCCATTAACGAAAACATCGGCACTTTTGTAAATGCCGATGGCAGTGCGCTTGAAACAAAAGGTGTTGCAAACCTTGTCGTAAGCGGGGCAGTCAGCCAAGTTGATGGCGCAATGATTGACCTTTCTTCAATCCCTGCGGGCGCAGAGGCGAAAATCACCGTTTATCGCCAAGCCGAGACAGGTGAAGTTGGCATTTTGAATTATTATCTTGACAGCGCGCCCGCAACGTTCACCCTTGTGCGTCTTGAAAACCAAGACATTGTGAAAGATGTTGCAAACAACAAACTTTCTTGGCAAGCGGTTGGCGGCATAAATGCAACACTTTCATATTTGCTTCAAATTGAAAGCGCAGGTGGTTGGCCATTCCAAATCATTTGGCAAGAAAACGAAATTTCACTTAACAACTCAATTTTGGCGGGGCTTGACTTGGCGGCAGGTGTGCATAAAATTTCTGTGCGCACAATGGTTTCAGGGGTGATTATCACAACCGCGCAAACAGGATATCTTCCAAGTGATTTTGGCGGCGTTTGCGAGGTTGAAAAACTTGCCACCGCGCAAAGTCTTGCAGTCAGCGCCAGCGGTGAAAACCCACAAACCGTTTCACTTTCATTTACCGCAGTTTCTGGGGCAGAGCAGTATAATATTTACATCGCCGACACCCCAAATGGCGAAAAAACCCTTAAACTTACAACCACTTCAAACACAATCACTTGTGGCGATTGGTTCACAGGCACAAAATATTTGTTTGTTGAGGCAACCTGCGAAGGCAAAATTACATCTGCAATAAGTGAAAGCGTTTGCGTTGTGCAACTTGAAACAATCACAAACCTTGCAACCACAGAAAAAGCCCTTCTTTCTT
>JAFVTB010000107.1 GCA_017503445.1 Clostridia bacterium | reverse complement strand
TTAATTTCAATATTCACAAACAAAAAGTGGTTTCAGTTTTGCGGACACATATCGGGGGTTACAGCCCAGGCCACCCAACTCTCTTGAAGCATCGCTTGCAAAACCTACTTGTCTTTTCATAACGCATTATACGCCCAAAAAAAACAATTGTCAAGATTTCAAGGCGAAAATATGGACAAAAGCATAAAAATTTGTTATGATGTTTTTATGAAAGAAGTGATTATATACACCGATGGTGCATGCAGTTATAACCCTGGGCCAGGCGGCTGGGGGGCCCTTTTGATGTATGGAACAGAGACCAGGCCACTTTCCGGGGGCGATGAAATGACAACCAACAACCAAATGGAACTTATGGCAGTGATTAAGGCACTTTCGGCATTAAAAGAACCATGCAAGGTTGAAATTTTCACCGACAGCGCATATGTTTGCAACGCATTCCAGCAGGATTGGATTTCCGGCTGGATAATGCGCGGGTGGAAAAACGCAAACAAAAAACCTGTTGCAAACCGCGAACTTTGGGAAGAACTTATCGCCTTGACCAAAAAGCACATTGTGCATTTCAATAAAGTGAAAGGCCACGCGGATAATGAATTCAACAACAGATGCGATCTTTTGGCGCGTATGGAAGTTGAAAAAATCCTTGCACGGCGCGATGCGGATTTGGCAGATTAAATTCCCTTCCCCTTCGCGCGCGCGTACATATAAAAAAGCCCTGCAGATGCAAGGCGTTTTTTTATGTTATATCGCGTGATTTGAAAATAAGTTTTGACAAAAGGTCAATCACTACAACCATGGCAAGATAAACCGCAAGGGCAATGAAGAAACTGCCGCCAAGGGTTACACCAAATGTCAAGAATCCCCCTTGCACACTTGCGCCGCCCATGAAGCGGAACAAATCAAGATATGCAAACGGCGTGAACACAAACCATGTTGCACCTGTGAAAAGTGCGCCAAGGATAATATTTGCCACAAACACGGCAAAAGTTGTGATAAGCGCGCCAATGCCACTGCGGAAAATCACCGCAAAAAGCATCGCAAGAACAATATAGAATATAAGGTTAAGCATCAAACTTGCAAAATATGCCAAAAGCATAATTGCGGGATGCACAATCATAACGCTTGCGCCATTAAACACAGTGATGATTGAGTTTGCGTCGCCAAGCCCAAACATTGCAAACCCCGCCACAAAACTTGCAACCATCGCAAAAATGGCAAAAATCAAGGTGAAATTGACGCACGCCATGGTTTTTCCGCCAACAATTTGTGTGCGCGTCAGCGGCCTTGTGGCAAGCATTTTGATTGCCCCATTTTGGAAATCGCCTGCCATAATTGTTACGCCAAAATACAATGCGAAAATCGTCAGGATAAGCGACAAAATTTGCATTGCAAACACGCAAAAATCATAAGCAGAGTTTGTGTATCCAGATGATGTGCCAAAATTGAAGTTTACAAGATAATCTCCATCAAAAATTTGATTTTCAAGAAGATAGTTGTTTAAAACAATTTGTTCATTGATTGCATAGCTGTTGAAATCTTCAAACCCGATAAAGTGCTTAAGCTGGGCATTTGAATAATCTCCGGCTTTTTGCAAAACAAAGTTGTTTTCAATTAAATTGATGGCAATTTGAGTGGCAAGCTTATATTGGGTGGCCAATTCATTAAACTGCGCTTTTGCCTCCGCAGATGTTTCATCGGCGTTTTGGGTTACAAAGCTTTCAATATCCGCATAAATTGCCGTCAAAACACTTTCACTGCCATCTTCATAAGCCACAGGGGCGAAATAAGCGCTTATGATTTCTGTGGCATTTTCAGGGGTGAAAGCAATCAGTTGTGCATTGTCAATAATTGCTTTTTCAGCAGTTGGAACATAGTTTTGTTTAAGATTATCACCAAACTCCAAAAGCGCTTCCCTGGTAAACTGATTCAAATCAGAAGTTGAAGGAATTGAAAGATAAAGGTTTTGGCAATAATCTTTCACAATTTCAAGGTCAGCAGTTGTGATATAAAAATCGATTGTTTGGGCATTGATGCCTGATTGACAAGTTTGGAAAAGCGCATCAGCGGTTTCAGCAAGCGCCGCTGCACTTTCAACAAATTGAATCCTGTGTTCTTCTGTTTGAAGTGCCGCATATTGCCAAAGTGCAAACGCAAAAGTTTCTTTTGATGCATCATTGTGGGTTAAAGAATATTCAACCTCAGCAAACCCATCGGCAAGGGATTTATGCAAACTGCTTTGCGCGGCAAAACCTTCCACTGTTTCTTTTGCATTCGCAAGCGCCGCATCCAGCGCGGGCTTTGCATCCTCACTTGATGATGTTTTGAACGCAGAAAATGCCATTGATATTGTTTCGTTCGCGCCGCCAAAATTGGTGGTTGGGTTTGCGCGGGGCGCTGGCGAATACATAAACGCCGAAATCACAAGCGCCGCCGACAACAAAAACAGCATTACATAAACTGCCGGCCTTAAAAAGATTTTTTTCAATTCTGCTTTATTTAGTTTAAACATTTCACACCCCTCCTTTTAACCAACATCCGCGCTGGTGCCGATAATGTCAAGATATGCATCTTCAAGCGAATAATCCACTTCACCCGCGCCATAGATTGGAACATTGTTTTTCGTGAGATACACGATGATTTCTGCAAGTTGCTTTGCATTGCTGTTAAACAAAACCTTGCTTTTTGTGACGCCAACTTTCACGCCAAATTTTTCTTGGATAAGCATACCAGCATAGTTTGGCTTATCCGTGCGCACATAGTGTGAACCAAATTTGTTGCATGCCTTTTTGATTTCATCAAGCGTGCGCATTTCCGTCAAGCGTCCATTTTCAATAATGCAAATGGTGTCGCAAAGACTTTCCATAATCGATAAAATGTGGCTTGAAATCATAATTGCCACGCCCTTTGTTTTTGCAATCTTGGTTAAAAACATTTTGATTTCACGAATGCCGTTGGCATCAAGCCCGTTTGTTGGCTCATCCAAAACCAAAAGTTTTGGATCATTCAAAAGCGCTTGCGCGATGCCAAGGCGCTGTTTCATGCCAAGTGAATAGGTTTTCACCTTGTCATGAATGCGACCGCGAAGCCCAACAAGATTTGCAATTTCCAAAATTTTGCCCTTGGTTACATTTTTGTAAAGCCGCGCATAAAACTTGAGGTTTTGATAGCCAGTGAGATAAGGATAAAACTGCGGTGTTTCAATCATTGCGCCAACTTTGGCAATACACCCACGAAAATCCTTTGCAAGGTTTTGGCCATCGATAAACACCTTGCCATTTGTTTGGCGCGCAAGACCGGTGATGACCTTCATTGTTGTGCTTTTACCCGCGCCATTTGCGCCCAAAAAGCCAAAAATTTCACCTTGATGAACGCAAAAATTCAGGCCCTGAACAGCGGCCCTGTTTCCATAAAATTTTGACAGGTTTTCAACCCTTAACACTTCATTATTTTTCATATCACTCTTCATCGAAATTTATCAAACTTTCATAAACTTGCTCATAAATCAAATGTGCATTTTCGCGCCATTTTTTCACCGCATCAATGGCAGTTTGGCGGCTTGATGTGGCAATTTTGATTTCAAACATTGGATAGTTCACATTGTCGCTTCGAATCTTTAACATTAAAAGATATGTTCCATCGTTGTTTTTTGCATAATCCGCCACATATTCTTGGGATTTTTTGAACTGCATGCGATTGTTTTTGATGTATTCAACAATATCACTGCGCAGATCAAATGGGATTTTGTTATAGAAGTGATCTAAACAACTGCGCCCTTCACTGGAGATTGTATAGCGTTCTTCATTATCTTGCACGCTTGTGACATACACAAAGTTGGATTCCAAAAGTTGAAAAAGGGCATCTTTGCACTTCATATAGTTCAACCATTGATTTTGGTTTGTGCAAATATCCACAATTGAACTTTCCGTGAGGGGCATTTCCATTTTGTCCAGCACATACAACAAAATAAGCTTGCTTACGATTGAGTCTTGAAATTCCATACCAAGAATATAACATTTTTTTGGGCATTTGTAAAGATATGTTGCAAAAATTTTAAGAAAAATGCCGAAAATAATTTTATTTTTATATTATTATATGTTATAATCTTCCTAATAAATGCGCAAAGTGCGCATAAAGGAGCAAATTATGATTTCTTTGGAAGAATATGCCAAAGTGTGCAGTTTAATTGCAAGTTGCAATGATATCATTGGTGGCAAATTCATTTTGGCGCATAACAAAATTGCCGCGCTTTTGAAAAATTTGACAGCAAGCCAAGAAGTTTACAACCTTTTGGCAACAATGCTTACAAATTTTGATTTTGAACGCGAATTTTCCCGTGCAAAACTTAAAACCGCGCAAGAAAATGGTGGTTTTGCAATCCCAGATGCCAAAGAAAAACTTTTGCCATTTGTCTTCTGCGTTTTGGTCAATATCAATAACAACACGCTTGACCTTGACACTTTTATAAGCGAATATTTTCCAAGCGAGGATAATGATCATTCAAAAGAATTCAGGCGTTTTGCGGAAGAACTTATCCTGCCATTTCGCGATATAATCGCCCAGCATTTTGACATCCCGCTTGAAAGCGTGAATACAATGAAAGTGCAACCGCTGAGCCAAAAAGAAAACAAGGAGGAATTGAAAATGAAAGCAGAAGAACTTGAAAAAGCCGCTGAATTTGACGAAGAATATGAATATGAAGATAACGAAGAAGAATTTGAAGAAGAAGAAAGTTATCCAGAAATGACCGCAGATCGCGTTGAAGCATTCTTTGAAGAAATAACCTCTAATTGCGAACAAATTTTATCCGAACTTCCATACGAAAAACGCCTGAAAGATGATATCAAAGATGATGCCGAATACATTATTGATACCATTATCCATAACTGTGAACAAGGTGACCTGAAAAACACCATTGCCCTGATCACTGCACTTGATTATGTTTTGGCAAAAAGCAAAAATGTGAAGATATACACCCGCGAAATGAAAAATGTGCTTATTGGGCTTTATGAAAATGATGAAGAATAAAAAAAATGCACTCCACGATTAAGAGAGTGCTTTTTTTTGCAAAAAACTTGCCAAATTTCGACATATAAGGTATGATGCAATTATGAATATGAACAAATTTTATTTTTTACTTGCAAAACAAAGAAAACTTCAGTTTGATATTTCTTCACTTATCAAACTTCGTGCAGAAATCAAAAACGAAGATATTGTTTTGACATTTGAAAAAACTGCAAAAGATTTTGAAAATGGACTTTTACATGACAAAAAACGCAGCACCACCCTTGAAAACCCTTCTTTTGAAGAATTGAAAAATATTCTTTCAATCCCAGTGGTTGAAAAGCAAATCAATGATGCATATGGCACAGAACTTGCCATTTTTGAAGAAAAAGCGCGGGCGTTGCACGAAGCAAAAACCATTATTGACAACCTTCCAAACGCCAGCGTTGTTAAGAAAAAAATTCTTAATGATATTTTTTCAATCGCTGCCAAAAACAACCAATTCCGCCTGTCACCACACATTTCACTTTGCATTGTTGATGTTTGCAACAAAATGCCAACAAAGCCAAGTGACTTACATTTTAAACTTAAGCAGCATATTCCAAGCAAGACCCAAAACACAAGAATTTTGGGCTGCGAAGATATTGAACTTGTGCAACAAATTGGCAAGATTTTTGACAAAAACCAAAACGCAATTTTTGGCGCTGTGATTGACGAAAAAAGCAAAATTGAACGCCAATCTTATGCAGATGTTGTTGTTTATGAACATTTAAAGCGCCAATATCAGGCAGGATTGGAAAAATAAAAGCAAACACGATGTTTGCTTTTATTTTTTATTAAAATGCTCATAAATTTTTTGCGCAAGATTTGGATCAATGCCCTTCACAAGCGCAAGTTCACTTGGGCTGGCGGATTTGATTTGATCAATTGTGCCAAACTGCTTTATAAGTGCGCGTTTTTTCACTGCGCCAATTCCTTTGATATCATCAAGTGGGCTTTTAAGAGCAGATTTTTGACGAAGATTTCTGTGAAAAGTGATTGCAAACCTGTGCGCCTCATCACGAAGATTTTGGATAAGTCGAAGTTCAACTGATGCGCGCTTAAGCATTATTGGCGTGCTTTTTTGCGGCACAAAAACCTCATCAAATTTTTCGGCAAGCCCAATAATTTCAATGTCATCACGCGTTGCAAAAAGCACTTCACTGGTTTTGGAAAGTTGACCTTTGCCGCCATCAATAACAATCAAATCTGGCTTTTGGGAAAAACTTTCATCAGTTGCCTTATCAAGCTGGGCAAGGCGGCGGGTGATGACCTCTGCAAGACTTTCAAAATCATTTGGCCCTTCAACAGTTTGAATTTTGAATTTGCGATAATGATTTTTGGCAAGGGCGCCATTTATGGCAACAGTCATTGATGCAACGCTGTTTGTGCCTTGGGTGTTTGAAATATCATAACATTCAATACGCTTTGGCAATTTTTTCAAATTCAAGGCATTTTTCAAGTTTTCAATTGCACCAATTGTGGCATCAAATTTGGATTTTTCTTGAAGTGTGGATTTTTCAAGATGCTCTTTTGCATTGGCGCGCGCCATTTGGATAAGTTTGTGCTTGTATCCCCTTTGCGCAACATGGATTTCAACTTTTTTGACTGAGCTTAACAATTTTGAAAGTTCATCGGCACTTTCAAGGGGTTCGCTGACCAAAATAAGCGCAGGGACAAAAGAGTTTTCATAATATTGCAAGATGAAATTTGTCAGCACTTCACCACCTGAAAGCGATGCATCAATGGTTGAAAGGTTTTGCACGCCCACAACCTTGCCGCCACGCACCACAAGGTGGCTGATTGCCCCCACCATATTGTTGGTTTCATAGGCAAAAACATCAATTTCTTCTTTTTTTGGCACTTCGGCAACCACACGCTGGGAAAGTTTCTTCACCATTTTGATTTCCTCACGAAGCTCAAGCGCCTTTTCAAAGTTTTCATTTTCTGCATAGGCAAGCATCTTTTGCTCAAGTTTTTTCAAGATTGTTGTGTCATTGCCGTTCAAAAAATCCACAACATGGGATATGATTTTTTTATAATCATCTGCAGAAATGCGATTTGTGCAGGGTGCTTTGCAAAGCCCCAAACTGAAATTCAAACATTCACGCTTTGCGGGTTTGTCTGGGCGAATCTTAAGTGTGCAGGTGCGCACTTCAAAAGCGGAATTTATCACTTTGACAATTTCGCTTGCCCGCACACCAGCAAAATATGGCCCAAAATATTTTGCGCCATCTTTTTTCACCTTTCGCACAACCTCCACCCGCGGAAAATCCTGCTTTATATCAATGCGGATGTATGGATAGGTTTTACTATCTTTCAAAAGGATATTGAAAAACGGCTGATGCTTTTTTATAAGGTTGTTTTCAAGGGCCAAAGCATCCATTTCGCTGAGAGTGATAAAATATTCGAAATCATATATCTTATCCACCATTGTTTTCACTTTGAATGTATAGCCGTCTGTGGCGGTTTTTTTGTTGAAATATTGGCTGACGCGATTTTTCAGGTTTTTTGCCTTGCCAACATAAATCACATTGCCAGAGGCATCTTTCATCACATAAACACCGCTTGCAGAAGGAAGCATTGATAACTTTTGTTTTAAAATTTGGTTCATAGGGATATTATACTGCATTTTGGCCGCCTTGAAAAGATAAAAAATCAAAAATTTTCAGGATTTTTCTTTCAGTGCAGAAACAAATTGCCAAATTGAAAGCAAAATAAGAAAAATTGCAAAGATAATTTTCAAGATTTTGGTGTCCACAATGGTTGTTAAAAGCGCACCGCCAACGCAGAACACAGCCCCAAAAACCACAATCCAAATTATGCTTTTCAAATCAATCAGTTTGTTTTTGGCATGAATGATAATTGCCACCACCGCCATAATGAGAAATGTGAGAAGGTTATAGCCCTGGGCAAGCTTTTGATTGACAGACAAAAAAATCGTGAGAAGCGGAATAAGAACCGTTCCTCCACCAAGCCCCATGCCGCCAAAAACACCTGCCAAAATGCCAAAAATTATATATAAAACAATATTCATACCACCAAAATCCACACGCCCACAAAGGCCATAATCACCGCAAAGATGATGCGAATCACCTTGTTGCTTAATTTTTTAAGAAAAAAACACCCCAAAACGCCCCCAACCGTTGCCGCAAGCGTCATTATCCCAACAATAAGCCAATCAAAATCCAAATTAAAAACATAAACCACCCCACTGATTATTGAAAACGGAAGCATCACCGCAATTGCGGTGGCATGCGCCGATTTGCTTTCAAGTTTTTTAAGGTTTTCCAAAATGGGCACAGCAATCATTCCACCACCACTTCCCAAAAAGCCATTTATGAAGCCAATGATGCTTCCCCAAATGGCATCTTGCCACCATTTTGTTTTGTTTTTTTGCGGTTTTTTCATAAAACATTGCAACCTTTTCAAATTTTTCAATTTATTATGTGTTAATTTCCGTAAATTATTTGATTTTGGCAGCGTTTTAAGATATAATGACTAGGTTATAATTACACATGAGGTAGGATAATGATTCAAAAAATTAAAAAAATTGCTGTGGCATCGGCAGTGGCGCTTTCGGTGTGCCTTTGCCCGGCACTTATGGGCACAACCTTTATTTATGCCCAACCCCAAAACGCACAAACTGAAAATATCAGCATCACAAACGCAAGTTTCAACAACAACCCAACATCACAACATCTTGAAACTTCACCAGCGGGCTGGACCGGTGAAAAAAGCAGCACCAAAAAAGGCGTGATCAACACAAATAATTCAAAATTTACAGCCCAAGCGGAAAGCGGTTATAACTTAAGCACCACCGAAAATCCTTCTGCCGCAGGTGATGATGACAAAGTGTTGATGATCAACGCAAGAAAAGACAATGCCAGCCACACAAACAATGCGGCGCTGGACAGTTTTATTTCAAATCAAATCACTTTGGAAGAATATTCATTCTATAAACTTTCGGTTCATGTAAAAACAATGAATGACGCCAAAGCCAGCATCATTCTTTCAGGGCTTGATGAACAAGATATGCTTTCAAGCGCACAAAACGCATATTTTTCTGGCATCAAAACCCTTGATGGCGCAAATTGGAAAGAATATTCATTCTATATCCAAACCGCAGGCCAAAGCCAAAAAGTGCAATTGAAACTTGCACTTGGCACAATCACCGAAACAAACCAAATTGCATCATCTGGTCAAGCATTTTTTGACGAAGTGTCATTGATTAAGTGCAGCGAAGCAGAATTTGCAAACCTTTATGCCCGTGAACAACCTGCAAAAAACAATTTCAATATGATTGCCTATGACACTTACGATATCACACCAGACCTCAACCTTGATTTTGAAAACGGACTTGAAAATTGGGAAATGTTTGGCACATATCCAAATAATGCAGAATTTGTTGCCGAAGCAAAAAAGGTTGCTGACACCGATTTGGGCGGGGATTTCAGTTTTAATAACACCAAAGCACTTTATATCAGTGCAGAAAAAGACAATGGCGTGCATGTTGGCTTTAAGTCAGAAGCTTTTGACATCAAAATGGCACACACATACCGCATTTCAGTGATGGCCAAAACGGCTGACCTTGTGGGCACAGTTTCATTAAATTTGGTTGAAACTGAATACATCAATGAAACATATGGCACAGACATCACCCCAACCAAAACAACAATCACTGTCACAAACACCGAAACAAAACAACTCAGCAACGATTATCAAGAATTTGTGTTCTATGTTCAAGGATATGAACTTTATGACACAAAAGCACATCTTGAAGTTGTGTTTGGCGAAGAAGGTGTTCCTGCAAGCGGAAGTGTTGCAGTTGACAGCATCAAAATTGCCGAATATTCTTACAACAAATTCAAAAACCTTGACAGTTCAAACAAAAACTATAAAAAGGTTACATTAACCAGCATCACCGGCGCTCCTTCACTTGCAAACGGATCATTCAACAGCGCATACAGTGAAACCA
This sequence comes from Clostridia bacterium, assembly GCA_017503445.1. Classification (GTDB taxonomy): domain Bacteria; phylum Bacillota; class Clostridia; order Christensenellales; family UBA1242; genus UBA5489. The sequence continues at coordinate 1,655 of JAFVTB010000107.1, read as the reverse complement.
TTGGTGTGCAATATCCTCTTACTCCAACCGAATGGACTCAAGCCACAGAAAATCAAACCTCATGCATCTTTGGCGTTGTGAACACCACCGCATGGGATCAAATTCCATCCGATAAGCGCCCAATCACCACTTCACCACTTAACCCAGCATTTGAAACCACTGATGGCACAATCATTCCTGTGGCATCCGACACATCAAACAATATTTTGATGATGTATAACAAAGCTGCTGCAATTCAAAGTGTTTCAAGCCCAACATTCACTGCCAGCGCAAACAGTTTCTACACCCTTTCATTCAACTATCGCACATTTGGCAACGCACTTTCAATCAAAGTGTTGGATGCTGATGGCAACGCAGTTTATGTTGATGACGCTGTTCAAACAACAACAGCATGGTCAACATATAAAATCATGTTTAAAACAGAACACTTTGATGTTGAAACCTTGAAAGTTGTGCTTGAACTTGACAGCACAAGCCATGCATATGCATTCTTTGACAATTTCCAATTCTTCACTGCAAACCTTGACAATGAGGGCTTCCAATCCGCAATTGATGCAGGAAAAAACACCGTTGACCTTTCAAATCTTGGCATTCATCAAACTGGTGACTTAGACACCATCCTTGGCATTTATGAAGCACCAATGTTCACAGGCAACCTTGTGAATGGAACACAGCTTCCAAGTGGTATACCAATTGGCTTTGGCGGAATTATCAACGATGAAAACGATTTTGGAATTGAATTCCCAAGCACACATACAAACCAAGTGCAAAATATGCTTATGGTGCAAACCCAAGCAATTGCCGATTACAACCTGACCTCAAAAAACACAATCAAGCTTACAAGCGGCGAATTCTATAAATTTTCAGTTTATATCAAAACATCTTTCACCACTGCTCCAACTGAAAAAGAAAACTTTGGTGCGTATTTTGGCCTTGCAGGGCTTAATGATGCAACCATGACAAAAATCGTCAGCGGCACACTGTTCAATCAATATATTATCTATCTTGCAGCAACAGAAACTGCAGATGTGCAAGTGCAATTTGGCTTGACATCAAACACAAATGCGAATCAAATGGCATTGTTTGACACATTCAGTTTTGAAAAAATAAATCAAGCCGCATTTGACAGCGCAGTTGAATCAAACAATGTTATGGTGATCAATGATACGGCCACCGCAGAAGATGAAGAAAACAACCCAGACACCGAAAACAACGTTGGCGCAGGGCTGTGGATTCAAATTTCAACCATTGTGATGGTTGCAGCAATTGTTGTTGCAGTTGTTGGCGGCATCCTTCGCAAAACAAAAGTTAAAAAATTCAAAGCCAAAAAACATGCCGAATATGTTGAACGCGTTTCATCAGTTCGCGATGCACATGTTGTTGAAGCCGAAAAACGCAGAAATGACGAAGTGAACACACTTTTGAAAGAAAAAGAACAACTTGCAGTTTACCTTAAAGAACTTGAAGAAGAAAACAAAAAACGCCTTGCGGCGCAACGTAAAGTTTCTGGCAAGCAAATCACCCGCAAAGCAGAAAAAGAGTTTAAGATTTATGCTTCAAGCCGTCAAAAAATTGTGCGCGAAATGGGCAAAATTGACGACCGCATTAAGGAAGCACAAAAACCTGAATATCTTGCAAACATCTTGAAGATTGTT
>JAFVTB010000106.1 GCA_017503445.1 Clostridia bacterium | reverse complement strand
GAACGCCGATTTGATTTGGAATTTTGAAATCACATCTTTGGCAAAATCGTCCAGCGGACTGATTTCAAAGTCGTGCAGAAGTGTGGTGTAGGTGCTGCGAAAATTATCAAGTTTTTTGCAAAGTGCGGTTGGCAAACCAAACTTTTCGGCGTTAAGTGCAACATCAAGGGCGCTGGTGTGGTTTTCTGCGGCAATCATACGCATTTTTTGCACGCTGGTTTCCCCAATCCCGCGCTTTGGAAAGTTGATTATGCGGATAAACGCCTGTTCATCTTTTGGATTGATGAAAAGTTTCAAATACGCCAAAACATTTTTGATTTCCGCGCGTTCATAAAACTTAAACCCGCCATAAATTTTGTGGGGAATGTTGTATGAAAGCAGTTTTTCTTCAAACGGAAACGAAAGCGCGTTAAGCCGCATAAGGATTGCAAAATCCCCATATTGATATCCCTTTGTTTTCACCATATTATGGATTGTGCTGGCGATGAAATCGGCCTCCGCCTGTTCATCATAATGGGTTTTATAAACAATTGGCTCGCCATTTTCATTATCACACCAAAGGGTTTTGTCAATGCGCTGGGTGTTGTGCTTGATAAGGCGGTTTGCGGTTTCCAAAATGGTTTTTGTGCTGCGATAGTTGCGTTCAAGTTTATAAACCTTTGCACCTGCAAAATCTTTTTTAAAGTTTGCAATGTTTTGAAAGTTTGCCCCGCGCCAAGTGTAGATGCACTGGTCCTCATCACCAACAACAAACACATTGCCGTGTATGCTTGCCAACATTTTCACAAGGTCGTATTGCAAAACGTTGGTGTCTTGAAATTCATCAACCAAAATATATTGAAAGCGGTTTGCATAATGATTTTTGATTTCAGGGCATTTTGCAAAAAGCGCGTATGTTTTCATCAAAAGGTCGTCAAAGTCCAGCGCGTTATTTTCCATAAGGTTGTTTTCATAACTTGCCATCACTCGGCCAATCAACTGTGCATCGCGTTCATACGCCAATTCTTGTTTGTAAAGGTCAAAAGGGATATTGTTGTTTTTCATATTTGAAAGGTGAAACAAAACCTTTTTCACAAGTTTTTCATCGGCAAAGCCAAGGTCTGCAAGGATTGTTTTCACAACCTTTGTGCTTTCGGTGTCGGTGTATATGGAAAAATTGCGATTGAAGCGGCCGTCAAGTGCAGAAATATGTTGCCTAAGAATGCGCACGCACATGCTGTGAAATGTTGAAATCCAAACATCATCGCCTTGTGGGCAAAGTTTGGCAATTCTTTCCTTCATTTCATTTGATGCCTTATTGGTGAAGGTGATTGCCAAAATGTTGTATGGTGATATGCCAAAATTTTCAATAAGATAAACAATCCTGTGCGTTAAAAGGCGGGTTTTGCCACTGCCCGCACCTGCGGTTACCAAAACGGGGCCATTGATTTGTTTCAACGCCACAAGTTGCTCTTCATTAAGCGAATTCAAAATTTCATTTTCCATACCCCGATTATATCATTTTTTTTATCAATTGTCTATGGTTTTCACAAAGGTGGGCAGGGCGCGGCGCGCACGCATTTGCGCGCGCGGCAGTTTGCCAATGGGCAAACCGCGTGTTTTGGCTTTTGCCAAAACACCCGCGCCCCGCCCCCAATAAAAAAACACCTTTTTCAAGGTGTTGCGCTTAAGAATTGCGAAGCATACGGCAGTCGGCCTTCCAACCCCGCGGGGGCTTCCCCGCTATTCCATACTAATTATATAGTAATAAACCGGTTGGGTGCCTTCCAAAACGGTGATTTCACAGTTTGGATATTTTTCTGCCAATTTTTCTTGAAGTGCGTTGGCATCTTCTTCTTTCACATCTTGGCCATAGAAAAGTGTGATGTTGCAAATGTCATCATTGATCAATTTTTCAATAAGTGCTTCGGTGGTTTCGGCAACACTGTTGCTTTTTGCCAAAATGCTTTTGTCATCAAGCCCAATAATATCGCCTGCGGTCAGTTCAAGGCCATCAAGTGTTGTGCTGCGCACCGCATAGGTTACGCTTGCAGAAATGATATTTTTAAAACTTTCGTTCATTGCCTGTTCGTTTTCTTCAGGCGTGCCATCTGGGTTAAACGCCAGCACCGCCGAAATGCCTTCAGGCACACTGCGGGTTGGGATAATCACCAATTTTTTTGCGGTCAAGTCTTTGGCTTGTTCTGCCGCCAAAATGATGTTTTTGTTGTTTGGGAAGATAATCACATTTTTGGCCGGCACTTTTTCAACTGCCTGCACAATGTCTTCCGCGCTTGGGTTCATTGTTTGGCCGCCTTCAATAATTTCATCAACTGCCAAATCTTTGAAAAGGTTTGCAAGCCCTTTGCCTGGTGCAACCGCAACCATGCCAATTTCCTTGGTTTCAACAGGTTGTTGCCGCCTTGCCAAAAGTTCGCGGTTTTCTTCGCGCATATTTTCAATCTTCAAACTGTCAAGTTCGCCAAGTTCAAGGGCATATGCCAGCGCAAGGTTTGGTTCATTTGTATGCACATGCACTTTCACAAGCTGCAGGTCCCCAATACAAATCACACTGTCGCCAATGGTCATCAGTTTTTCACGAAGTTTGTCAATATCGGCGGTTGTGGTTTTTTTGTTGAGGTGGATAATCACATATTCGGTGCAGTATCCAAACTTGATTTCGCCCAAGTTATGGATATCTGGAAGAACTTCGTCCATTGTTTTTGCAGGGGCAACAGGTTCTTCGTCAATAAGTTCAATCTCTTCGCCGATAAGCCCCTTATAAAATCCGTTCAAAATCACCAAAAGCCCTTTGCCGCCGCTGTCCACAACGCCTGCTTTTTTCAAAACAGGCAACATTTCGGTGGTTTGCGCCAAAATGATTTCCCCTTGTTCAAGCACAAGTGGCATAAAGGTGTGGAAATCATTGGTGTGTTTGGCAATTTGTGTGGCTTGTTCCGCAATCACACGGATAACGGTGAGGATTGTGCCTTCTTTTGGTTGAGTCACGGCCTTGTAGGCAATATTTGACCCTTCGGCAAGCGCCTTCGCAAACTGCTTTGTGGTGATTTCTTTGCTTTGGCCGATCACACTGCAAAAACCCTTAAGGATTTGTGATGTAATCACGCCACTGTTGCCGCGCGCACCGCGCAGTGCGCCCTTTGAAAGCGCCTCTGCAAGTGTGG
>JAFVTB010000105.1 GCA_017503445.1 Clostridia bacterium | reverse complement strand
TTGAAAAAAATGACGAAGAAAATTTCTTTAACAAGCTTCAAGAGGTTGGCACAAATGCACTTGCAGAAAGTAAGAAAATCAAAAATATTTTTTCACACGATTGGCGCAAAGAATGCCGCCGCGTAAGTGAGGCAGTTCAAACAATTTTTGAAGTGAAAAACCAAAACAAACAGCAAGAAAAAGAAATGTAAATTATAAGAAATTCATTGCAAGTGTAATGCTTGCATTTTTAATGCAATTATGCTATAATTTTGCTTGTTTTTAAGGAGAAAATCATATGGATTTTAAGGCAATTGAGAAAAAATGGAATGAAATTTGGGAAAATCAAAAAACTTTTAAGTTTAATCCCGAAGATATGGTGAACAAGGAATATATCTTGGAAATGTTTTCGTATCCAAGCGGTTCGCGCCTACATATTGGCCATCTGTTCAACTTTACAATTCCAGACACCTTGGCGAAATATGAAATTATGAAGGGAATGAACGTGTTCCAACCAATGGGCTTCGATGCTTTCGGCTTGCCGGCAGAAAACTATGCGCTTCAAACCGGTATCCACCCACGCACCAGCACCAATGCGAATATGGAGCATATGACCAAGCAACTTAAGGCCGCAGGATTGGCGTTTGACTGGGAATATACTCTTCGCACTTGTGAACCTGAATATTATAAGTGGACACAATGGTTGTTTTTGCAACTTTATAAAAAGGGGCTGGCATATCAAAAGTATGCACCTGTGAACTGGTGTAATTCTTGCAACACAGTTTTGGCGAACGAGCAAGTTATCGATGGTCGTTGCGAACGCTGTGACACCCAAATTGTGAAAAAAGATTTGACACAATGGTTTTTCAAAATCACCGATTATGCTGAACGCCTTTTGGAGGGGCTTGACCGCATTGATTGGCCAGAAAAAACAAAAATTTCGCAAAAAAATTGGATTGGTAAATCAATTGGAACTGAAGTTGAATTTGCGGTTGAGGGTGCCGATGATATCATCACTGTTTTCACTTCACGCGTGGATACGATTTATGGCGTGACTTATCTTGTGTTGGCGCCTGAAAATCCATTGACTTTAAAATTGACCACGCCAGAGCAAAAAGAAGCGGTGAAGGCATACATCATCGAAACCTCCAAGAAAGATGAAATCACCCGTCAAAGCACAACTCTTGAAAAAACAGGTGTATTTACGGGCGCTTATGCCATTAACCCTGTCAATAATAAGCGCGTGCCAATCTATACTGCAGATTATGTTCTTGCAAACTATGCCACCGGTGCGGTGATGGGTGTGCCTGCGCACGATGAACGCGATTTTGCTTTTGCCAACAAATATGGCCTTGAAATTATTAAGGTGATCGAAAATTCGTTTGGTGAAACAGTGCTTCCTTATGCCCAAAATGGCAAACTTGTCAACAGTGGTGAATTCACGGGTATGGCTTCACGTAGTGTCAAAGATAAAATCATTGCGCATCTTGAAAAACTTGGAAAAGGTCGCAAAAAAGTCAATTATAAACTTCGCGACTGGAGTGTTTCAAGACAACGCTATTGGGGTTGTCCAATTCCAATCATTCATTGCCCACATTGCGGCGTAGTTCCAGTTCCTGAGAAAGACTTGCCGGTTATGCTGCCTGACACAATGGATTACAAGCCCGATGGCCGCAGCCCGCTTTCAAAAAATGCGGATTATATGAATATGGTTTGCCCAATTTGCGGCCAACCTGCACAGCGCGACCCTGACACACTTGACACTTTTGTGTGCAGTTCGTTCTATTTCTTGCGCTATCCATCAGTTAAACACGCAGATAAATTTGTTGCACCTGATATCAATCAAATTTGCCCTGTTGATGTCTATGTTGGTGGTATGGAACACGCAAATGGACACCTCTTGTATTCAAGATTTATCACCAAGGTGCTTTATGATTTGGGTGTTATCAATTTTGATGAACCATTTACCAAACTTGTGCATCAAGGTATGATTTTAGGGCCTGATGGACAGAAGATGAGTAAGTCTAAGGGCAATGTAATCAATCCAGATGACATTTTGGAAGAATATGGCGCCGATGCGGTGCGACTTTATCTGCTGTTTGGTTTCAACTTTGTTGATGGCGGCCCGTGGAGTGATGATGGCATTAAGGCATGCTTGAAATATCTTCAACGCGTGGAAAGATTGGTGGAAAATGTGTTTGCGCTTCCTGCAGGTGAAAATGCCGCGCAATATGGCAAGGCGGAAAAAGACCTTGATTTTGCCCGCAATTTCGCAATCAAGGAATATGATGCAAATGTTAAGACATTTTCGTTTAACAGTGCCGTTGCCCGCGTGATGGAATTTACAAATGCGCTTTATAAATACAATCTTGAATCAAGTAAAAATGTGAATTTCCTTCAAGACCATGTGAAAGATCTTCTTCGTTTGCTTGCGCCGCTTGCGCCATATATGGCAGAAGAACTTTGGGCGGAAATTGGTGAAGAAACCAGCATCTTTAAAAGCGGTTTCCCAGAATGCGATGAAACAAAACTTGTGCAAGATCAAACCGAATATGCAATTCAAATCAACAGCAAAATTGTTGGAAGATTTATGGTTGATGCCGGTCAAAGCAAGGAAGAAATTCAAGCCGCCGCAGAAAAAACTGCTAAAGAAAAACTTGAAGGTAAGGAAATTGTTAAGGCAATCATAATTCCTAACAAACTTATCAATTTTGTTTGCAAGTAAAAGCCAAATTTTGGCTTTTTTTTATACCTAATTTTGCGTCAGATATTGACAAAATTTGCCCTTTGTGATAGGATAATAACGCGAGGCACTTATGCGAAAAAGTATTAAACAATTCAGAACAAAACGCCGCCTTCTTGGCGCAAATCCTTATCAAAAAACTGGCTCAGAAAGTTTGCTTTCTGCAACATTTTCATTAAATGAAATTGCAATATTGCGTCTTGTTTTTTGTAATGACAGATTGTATAATGACCCAATTATGTGGAAGACAATCAGTGAAATGGTTGAAGAAACTGATTTCGAAGTTTCTTTGGGCGCAATGAACCAAGACACATATAAAGTTATGATGGCACTTGATCGTTTCCAAAACCAAGGCAGAACTGTGTTTGTAAACGTTGTTTCAAGGCGTCAGGCAATCAATGTTGTTGAAGGAATGGTTGATGAATATTTCAGTGTTCTTGGCACAGAAGATGGTGAACAAGTTGTTTCTGAAATGAATATGCCCCTTGATGTTTTGCAAGCTATTCAAGGTGAAGGTTTTTATAATCCACCTGAAATGGCAGAAGATGAATGTATGTATCAATAAAACATGGTGGTTTTCGCCATTTTTTTATAAAAAAATAATTTTAATAAAAAAATAAATAAAAATTAATTATTTTTTTAAAAAATAAATAAAAAATATTTTTCTTTTTAATTTAGAAATAAAAAAAGGGTTGGTGAAAAGTCAACTCTTTTTATTTGAATAATGATTTGCGGTTTCCATATTCTTCAAGAAGCAATTTTGCCATTTGTTCTGGGGGTTCTTTGCAATCGCGCTGAAGCCACAGGCGGCACATTTCTTTAATCCCTGCGCCAAAAAAACTTGCGCGGTAGAAAATTCCAATATTGCTTAAAGATTTAAAATTTGATTTTTGTTCAATGTTTTCCAAAACAGACATTTTTGTGCTGGTTTCCGCATTTGTTATATAAGGAATATTCAAAAACGCCTTGTAAAAATATTTGTTTTCCTTAACAAATGTAAACAATTCAATAAACGCCTCATGGGTTTGACGCTCGCCAAAATTGAAAATGCTTGCTGTGCCTTTTGCAAACTTGCTTTCAATCTTGATGATAAGGTCATTTATGTCATCATAATGGCAATAAAATGTGCTTCTGTTGATATTTGCCTTTTCGCATATTTGGCTGACGGTTATATCCTCATACCTATGTTTCAAAATCAATGCCAAAAAAGCGGTTTCAATCTTTTCACTGCTCATTTTATATCTTTGATTGTTTTTAATGTTCATTTTTATCTCCGGTTTTATTATTCCAACAAATGTTGTTTTTTTGTGGGGTTCAAACAAGTTTTGGAAGTTGTAAATATGGCAATAATTTACTATAATTTCATTAACAAGTCAAGTGTTGGAATAATATTTGATTTGAAATTTAAAAGGAGAAAAACTATGGCAGAAAAAAAGGAAAACTTTTTTAAGAAAGCGTTCAGAGAAATGGGTGAAAGTGCAAAGGCGCAGCACCAAGTTGACAAAGCAAATTTTGCTGCCGCAAAAGCAGAGGCCAAGGCAAATTTTGAAGAAAATCGTGGCACAAACACTTTTAAAAAAGCAAAAGCCCAAGCAAAACAGTCTTGGGACGATGCACATATGAGCCCAGCTGAACGAACAGCGAAAGTTCGCGCTGAACAAGAAAAACAAATCGAAGAAGCAAATGCAAGAATCAAAGCGGCAAATGAAAGATATGAAGTCGCCAAAGTTTCCAAAAATAAAAAATAAAAGGGGAAATTTTATGAAAAAAAGTCATTTTATATCATTAATATTTTGTATTATGGCAGGGCTTGCCTTTTCAATAGGGCTGTGCATGTGCCTTTTGCCTGAATGGAACGCTTTTGTTCCGGGAGTTGTTTTAACTGCAATCGGTGGAATTGCATTGATTGTTTATGGCATAATCTCTTATGCTCGTGTGGCAAAAAACAAAGCGCCAATCAATTGGCAACTTGTTGGCAATATTGCCTTTGGCGTGGTTGCAACCTTGATTTTGGGCCTTGGAATGGCAATGATCATGGTTTGGAACTTGATGCTTTGGGGTATTATTGTTGGCGTGATTGGGCTTTTTATGCTCCTTTGCCTTATCCCAATGTTTTTGGGCTTCAAAAAATAATGATATAAGCGAAGTGTAAATACATTTCGCTTCTTTAATAAGATGTTTATGAAAGAATTTGCATTAAAACTTTTATATCCACATGTGGCAATTATTATTGGTTTATTTCCATTTTCTGTTGCACTTTTGGTTTATTCCTTGGTTTATTGTGAGGAAACATCTGTGATAAGCATTATATCATATATTTTTGCCTTTTATATGCTGGTTGTTGTTTGTTTCAGGATTCCACAAATAGTAAAGTTTTTTAAATCAGTGAAGAATCAAAATAAACTTCTTCAAAAATGGTTTACGGATGAACATTTAAGAATAAATGTCTCGCTTTATGGTTCGCTTATTTGGAATGCAGCGTTCGCAATATTTCAATTAGGGCTTGGATTTTATCATAATTCTTTGTGGTTTTATGCAATGGCAACTTATTATATAATTTTGGCAATAATGAGGTTCTTTCTTGTTAAGCACACAAGAATTTATAAACCCAATGAACAAACGCAAATTGAAAACAAAAAGTATTTGCTTTGTGGATGGCTGCTGCTTGTTATGAATTTGGCGCTGGTTGTTATTACTGTGCTTATTGTTTATCAAAATAAAACCTTTAATCACAACGAAATCACTGCCATTACGCTTGCAACTTACACCTTTGTGACGTTTGCGTTTGCAATTGTTGGTATGGTGAAGT
>JAFVTB010000104.1 GCA_017503445.1 Clostridia bacterium | reverse complement strand
GCCGGCTTCTTCCATTTTTTCAATTTCCTTGGTGATTGTTTTTTGGGCTTCATCAAAAATTTGCTTTGCGCATTGGTTGTTTTTGTAAAGCAAAATGCCCAAAACACTGCCCACTGCCATACCGAAAATGATATCTCTCATACTTTTCCCTCCAAGCCTAGTTTGCCCAAAAACTGAAAAATTATGTGATGCATACAATCATTTTTTGGCGGGGAAAAAGACAAAAATTCCTATGATTTTTGCCCAAATTTGTTTGGATAAATGCGCTTTGTGTGATATATTAAAGTTATAATGGCAAGTTTTGATTTGAATGTGGATAAAAATGTGAAAAGTGAAAGCAAGCGCGCCAAAGTGTGGGGCGGAATTCTTCTTGCGCTTTCAATGATAACGCTGCTTCTTTTGATTTTTGATTTTGTGCCGGTGTTCAGCAGTTTTGTGCTTGGGGTGATTGGGCTGTTTGCCTATCCATTCACGCTGATATGGTTTTGTGTGGGGCTTGCACTGCTCAGCGATAAACGCTTTTTCTTGCCGATAAGATATTTGGTGTATTTGTGCTGTGCAACGGTGGTGGCACTTGCGCTTATCAATGTGATTATTTTGGGCAACCCTGCGGGCAGTGTGGGGGATTATATTGCGCTTTCATATGCCGCGAAAACAACGGCGGGTGGCGCACTTGCGGGGCTGATTTTGGCGCCACTTTTGAAAACCATTGGGCTTTCAGAAACTGTGATTGTTTTGGGGCTGCTTTTTCTTGTATTTGTGGCGCTAATTGCAGACTTTTTGCATTCAATCAAAAAATATGGCTTTAAAAAAGTTGCCAAGAAAAATCCAAGCAAAACCTTTAAAACCATTCAGGTTGAAAAACCCAAAAAGCTTGAAAAGCCCGCGCCGGTGGCTGAAGCAGCCCTTGATGAAGAAGTGGAGGCAAGCGAAGAATTTAATTTATTCTTGGATAAAAAACTTGAAGAGCAAGAAAACCGAAACGCGCTTTTGAAACTTGGCTTGATTGAAGGGAACCTTGAAGGCGCCAAGCCGCCCAAAGAGCCAAAATCTTTGCGTGAACACCTCTTAACGCCGCCAAGCTTGGAAGAAACATATTTTGCCCGTGAAATTAAGGCATCGCGCAAGGCGGAAGAAATCAAAGAAAACATTGAAATTTTGAAAAACCAGCCAAAGGATTGGGCCGAAGAAGATGCCTTGTCGTTGAAAAACTTTTCGCCCCCACCGCCGGAGGAAATATACGAGCCGCCCGCAGATTTTGACCACTTTGATGATGTGGAAGAACCTGCCCTTCAAGCCAAAACATCAAAATTTGCAAACTTTTTTAATAAAACTGAGCCAAATAATATTCCAAAAACCTATGATGAAAACAAGCATTGTGATAAGTCGCTTAAGCCGCAAACTGCGTCCGCCGCGAAATATATTTTTCCGCCAACCAGTTTGCTTGAGGCGCATAAGGCAGACCTTTCGGCGCTTAATGAAGATGTGGTTGGCAAGCGCGCACTTTTGGAAGAAACCCTTAAAACCTTTGGCATTGATGCGCGCGTGCGGGGCGTTGTGATTGGGCCAAGTGTAACACGCTATGAAATC
>JAFVTB010000103.1 GCA_017503445.1 Clostridia bacterium | reverse complement strand
TTTTAAAAAAGTGCGGCCTACCACACTCTTTCTTTCTTCACTTTTCTTATTGTTGTGATGATTGCAATCACCAAAAGCACAAACCCAAGCGCACTGAATGCAATGATTGCATACATTGAATAATTTTTTGTCATGTTGCCAATTTCAACCGCATCATTAACGCCAAGTTCATCAATTTGAACCGTCATTGTATAAACGCCAAGTTCTTCCGCACCCCAATTGATGCTTTGGCCACTTCCGCAATATTTTGGCGCTTCACCATCGCGAATATAATACCATTTGATGTTATAATTGCTTAAATCAATTGCATCGCCATAATATGATATCACAACCTTGAAATTGAAAAGCTGGAAATCGCCATTTGTTGTGCCAACAACGCGCTGTTCAATTTTTTTGCCCCAACCGGCAGCAGATGAAATTGTTGGTGCCTTGATTGTCACGCGCATTTCTTGAAGATGCATAAAGATTTGGCCGTTTTTCAACACAACACCCTTCACGCGATAACTGCCCACACCGCCGTTTTGAAAAAAGTTGTATTCAAACATGCCGTTTGGGTTGGTTTCGGTTATTTGAACAGGGTTTGGAAATTGATTGAACACATATCCACCAGCATCAATCTTTAAAAAACTGTATGCCACAGAAAAGCCATCATCAATCACCCCATCGGCATCTGTGTCAAAATCAAAACCATCAACCACCAATTTTTGCGGCGCGCCGATGCCATCGGTTGGATAATTCATGGCATAAACATCTTTTTGCACACCAGCCGTTGTTTGCACGCCCACGGCGGGCCCTGCGGCAAACACCTTTGTTGGCGCCAAAAAAATCATGCCAAGTGCCATCACCGCCACCGCCATAAGCACACAAATTGAAAACTTGAAATATTTTGCTTTCATATCTTAATAATAGCATAACCACAAAAAAAAGAAAAATGATTTTGCCGTGTTTTTACGCATCGGTTTTATCATTTTTCTTTATTTTATTACGCGTTTTCTTCCTTTTTGTTTTTTGAGGAAAGCCAAAGCACAAGCCCAAGCCCCCCTGTGATTGCAAGCGCAAGCACATACCAAACAATTACATTTGCGCGCGTTTGCCAAAATGTGATGTTTTTGTCTTGGCCAAGGGTGCAATCCCAGGTGTAATAAGTTATGCCGGTGGCGTTGTCATATTCCACCAAATCGGCATCACTGTGCACGCGATTTGCCTTAAATGCATAGGTGTAGGAATATTCTGTTGTCAAGATGTTTTGAATATCTGCAACATATTCTTCAAGCCGTGTTGAAAGATTATCATACACGAATTGCACGGTGTTTTTTTGCGTGCCATTATCATAAAGCATTGCAAAGCGAATTGGGCTTTTTGTGAAATAGTTTGTGACAAACAAACTTTCTTTGGTTGTGGTTTCAATGGCTTCGGTGTTGCAAAAATATTGCCATTGCGCCATCGTGCCATAGGTGATCACCAAGCCAATTTGGGCATGGGTTTCTTCTGTTTGAAGTGTGGCATCAACCGTGATGGCATTTTGAAAATCCGCTGGGTTGACATCTGGGTCATTGTTCACCTTGTTTTTGAATGCATCTTGCAAATCAAGCTTCACAAGTGGCATCACCGATTGCACGGCATCCACGATGCCATCAAGGGTTGTGTTTGCCGCCTCGGCATCTTGCTGAGAGATTGTGATTGAAACAACCTCTTTCACTTGCCCGCTGGAATACACAACAGCGCCGCTGGTGATGTTTGAAAAGCCAGTTAGGGGAACCCAAAGGCACAAAACAAGAAGAAATGTGAAAAGTTTTTTCATAGTATCCTTTTATGTGTTATTTATTATTTTTATGCGTTTTCCCACGCAAACACAATGTTTGCATTCTTCACCACAAACACATTATTGCCAATATCTGAATTCATATAAGATGCAAGGTTTGAAAGCGCAGTGGTTGTTGAAGCATCAATCTGCTGTGTGTCAAACAATGCATCATCACCTTCTTTGCCAAACGCAGGTGCATTGACAAAGAAGTTATATTTTGCGGTTGGGGTTGTGGTGTCAATCCATCCAAACAATGTGCCACCATATTTTGTTGCACTGCCTTTAACATCAGTTTGGGTGATGATTGCCGCCACGGTTGAGAAGCCATATTCTGTGTTTGCATTTTTGCTGAAGCCAATAATGCCACCTGCATACACATTTGTTGATGCGCTTTGCGCCACAATATTTCCGTTTGCCAAGATTGCTGAAAGGGCACCTTGGGCGTCGTTGTATCCCACAATGCCGCCAACATAAATGCGTGAATCACTTTGGGCAAGGGCGGTGATTTGGGCGCGGTTGAAGCATTCTGTGATTTGGCCATTATTTTGGCCGGCGATGCCGCCAACGCGCGCTTCATGCATAGAGGTGATGTTCAACATCATATTGTTGCCGCTTTGCAAAATTTTGCCACTGGTTTGGTTTTGCGCCGCAATGCCACCCACATAAATGCTTACGCCGCTTACACGCACAACAATGTCAAGGTTTTCTGCATTATTTTGAACATTTTGTATTGTGCCATTGTTTTGGGCAGTTACGCCACCAAAGCTTAGGGTGATGAAGTTGAGGTTTGTAAGTTCAAGGTTTGAAACCAAAAGTGCTGTGATTTCAACATTTGAAATTGTGCCATTGTTTTGGCCAACCAAGCCCGCCATCACAGGTGCGCCATTATAGGCGATTGTGCCGGCAATCTTCAAGTTTTTGATTTGTGCGCCATTTTCAAGCACGCGGAACAATGCAACATAATCGTTTTCTTCAGATGGTTCAAGCGTGTATGAAAGCGCAAAGTTTTGTCCATCATAAACGCCGGCAAAGCCCTGATATTTGATGCTGCCAAGCGCACCAACTTCCCTGTGCCCAAGCGCTTTTGTGATGCCATCAATATCCGTGGTTTGTGCAAAGGTGAATGTGGTTTGGGTTTCTGTGATTGCAATGTTATCAATATCCACACCGGCAACTTGGATTGTATAGGTGTTGAGATAAGAATATTTTTGCAAGCGCAGGTTCAAGTTTGCAAATTCTGTGGCGTTTGATATTGTGAATGCATTGCCACTTGAACCAAACGCATTTTGCGTAAGGAATGATGCAACCTCTGCCCTTGTGCCAAGGGTGAAGAGTGGGCTTTGGGCTTCAAAGATGTTTGTTTGCACGCCAAACATATTGGCGTTGAATTTATATTCGCTTGTAACAAACGGACTCATAAGTGAATTTTCCACACCCGCATTCACTTCACACACCGCCACAGACACTTGATGCACAAATCCCTGTGCAACAGGTGCAAAGCTGATTGTGTTTTCAAGGACATCACCGATCATTCTTTGTTTAAAGAATGCTTCGTTTGCAAGATTTGTTGTGCTGAACTGATAATAATAGGTTGCAACAAGGTTGCCCGCGTTATCCAAAAGTTCATCTTTGACAATATATCCAACATGGTTTTCGGCCTTAAAGAAGAATTCGTTGGTTGATTCATCAAAGTGAACTGCGTCAAGCGCTTGTGGGGTGACATAATAATCTTTGCTTGTGAAATTTGAAGCAAGATATGTTGTGTTGCCCACAGGGACAAGCTGAAGCATATATTCCATTGTTTGAATATCGTTGTGAAGTGCGGTTGCATTGATTTTCACAATGCCACTGTTAATGGTGATAATATCGTCATATCCCACATCACCATATTTCAAAAGTGAATATTCTTCTGCATCGTTGATTTTATATTTCAAGTTCACGGCAAGTTCAATTGCTGATTGACCAATTGTGAACTGAATATAATTGCCGTCTGGCTGGGTGGTTTTTGTGATGCTTGGGTTTGCAAAAGCAAGTTTTTCAAACACCACATTTGCATTTTGATTATTTGGGCTGATAAAGTTTGTAAAGCTGCTGAAAACACTGCCATCTTGATATGCTTTTAATTTAAGAGTGTGTGGAATTTCTGGTGCAATTGTTTCTGGCCACAAGGTTGTTTGGGTTGTCATTCCGGAAACAATGCCTTGGGTTGAAGAAAGTTCATAAACAAATGCTTGGTCATTTTGGTTGCCTGTCCACACAATTTCACCATTCACAATCTGGATATTTCTTGGGGCGGTGATTTTGATGAAATCAAGTGTTGCCGTCGCGCCAAGAAGCTGATCAAACGGTTTGCCGTTATAAAGTGTTGTGCCACCTTGGCCATTCACTTGGGCAAAGGCCTGGATTTTCATTGTGTGGTTGCCGGCTTCACCAAAGTTTGTGAAATCCAAACACAAATTGCCGTTTTCATCTTTGGAAAGTTCAGGTGATGAAAGATTTGTTGTGAAAAGGGTTTTGCCATTTGTGAACACAAGTTTATATCCAACAATTCCCACCCCGGTGGTGTTGTTTTCGGCAAGCGTTGTGTCAAGCGGTTGCCATTTGATAAGGCCATCTTCCACAAACACATTTGGTGTGGCCGTCATCATCACGGCATCAATGCCATAATTTGCATTGTTCACTGCACTGGTCATGAAGTATGCCCCGCCTGGATTGATTGCCAATGTTTGGCCAAGGGTTTGGAATTTGAAGTTGTTGAATCCAATTGTTTGATTTTCGTATGATGTGGTTTGTGGGTTCTTTACATAAATCAAGTTGCCACTTGAGTTGATGTCAAGCGCGAAACCTTGGGCGTTGTCTGGTGCAATCCATTCAAAGATGCCATATTGATTTACTTTGACATCCATTGGCGCAAGTTTTGTGAGGTTGAAATCAAACTTTTTGCCGCTGAGGATATACATTTCTTGTGCATTTTCATCAATATCTTCACCCACAAAGCGCACCGCAAGTGCATATTGCACACTTGGGGTAAGCGCCGCGCCATGCCACATTGTTGTGCCAGAAATAATTTCTGTTTCCAAGTTTTGGGCGGTGATTTCAAACGCATCAATAATCACACTTGCATTTGCGCCATCAAGGTTTGGAAGCACCTGCAAAATGCCATTCACAAGCGATGGTTTCACTTGTGGAAGCACCGTGATTGCAACAGGCGCAGATTTCAAACCGTTCAAAATGGTGGTTTGGTCTGTGTTGCCACTGATGTTGCCCATCACCACAAGGAAAAGTTTTGTGATTGTGGTGTCAAGCGCGCCGGTTTCAATAAGATTTGTCAAATCCATGCTTAAGCGTTTGCCGTCAGGAGAGAACAAATCGCCAACAGTTGTTGTGATAAGCGTGCGTGCGCCTGTTTTTGTTTCGCCATAAAGCCCATAAACAACTTTGCTTGATTGTCCGGCATTATGGCTTGCGCTGTATGAAAGCGCACCATCAAGCGTTACGGCATCCCACAAAAGATAATAATTGAAATCTTTTTCAATGATTTGAAGGTTTGTTGCGGCCGCTGGAAGATAGATATCTTGTGCGGCTGAGATTGAAGAGTCAAGCCAATCGGCATTGTTGCCAAGCTGGGTGATTGTGATTGAATATGTGCCTGGGGCAAATTCTGCAGAAAGGTCGTCTTCAAGTTCTTCAAAAAATGTTTGTTGGGTTGGATATCTTGGTGTTTCATCGGCTGAAAGAAGTTTTTGAAGATTTGGGTTTTGATCATTAAAGTGTTGCAATATAAGCGCAAGGCGTGCCGCAAGATAGTGATTGAATGTGGCAAAGGTTTGCGTTTCTTCAAAGTCATAAAGCCCGCCGGCTGTAAGATCCATTGAATCATATATTTCACCAACATCGGCATTAAGGGTTGTGATAAGCGCCTCAAGATTTTGTTTTTGTGATGGTGAAATTGTCAGGAAATCAAATGCATCAAATTGAATTGTTTTTTCAAATGCACCTTGGGTGAATGTGATGTCCACCAAAAGTTCTTCAAATCCAACAAATGGCGAATATATGGTGATTGGTTTTGTGAACAAGGTTTGGATATATGCCTCAAGCGCATTGATGTTTGCCTCGGTGATGTCGTTTCTGAGGGCATTAAGCAGATTATCAAGCGCGGCTTGAGTGAAAGTGTCAAGCCCCGCAATGCCATTTGTCCACAAAAGTGCGCCATTTTCCACGTACAAATTGTTTGGCATATGCAATTTTTGCACGATGTTTTGGTTTGCATTTGTGTTTTCGGTGTCTTTTATAAACTGCGTCACTTCATATGTTGCTTTTGGGCCCCAAAGTTTGTCATTTGCCACAACAACAGGCACAATTTCAATCTTAATATCTTTGTTTTCTGGGCCACCAAAAGATGTGTCAAGGGCAAGTGTGGTTGAATAATATGCTTTACCGTCAAACAGGTTGCCGTTGATATAAACATAGTATGCATCTGCACCTGTCACACTTTGCCATGTGATTGTGCCATCTTTGATTGCAATTTGCGTTTTGTCAAGGGCCGTCAGGGTGATTGGGCTGAATGCGGAAGACAAATAATGCCCGTTTGCACCGCTTTGGGTTGTGCCAAAGCCAGCAAAACTCATCACTTTTGTGCCGCCGCGCAGAATGGTTGGGCTGAACGCCCATTGCGTGGTGGATTTTTCAAGCACAAACGCGGTGTAGACGCCATTTTCAACCACCCACACACCTTTTGCATTTTCATCAAGCGCAACGCGCACGGTTTTCTTATCCAATTGCCCATATTGATTGGTGATAAGCGCAAGCGGGGTTTGGGCATTTTTGTTTTCCAAAACTTTGGCAGTGATTGCATCACTTGGGTTTGCAAAAAGCACATTTTCTTGTGTTGAAGTTGCATAAACTTGGATGTCATAATCCACATTTGCAGAAAGTTCTGCAATTTGGTTTGAATATCCGATAAACATGCCGGCTTGGGCAGAAAGATTAAGTTTTTCAGCATAATCTTCAAGCACGGTTTCAAGTTTCAATGCCCCGTTTTCAAACACTTTGGCAACATATTGTTCTGCACCATTGATTTTTGTGAATGTCAGGTGGCCTTTATCGGTTGCAAGGTCTTTGATTTGGGCAAGCTTGATAAATTGTTGGTTGTATTGCATATATCGGCTGTCAAGAACAACATCACTTGATGTGCCGGCGGTGGTGACATTGCCAACAATTTTGATATTCAGTGCCATATCCCCTTCAAATTGAAGGTTGTTAAGGTTGCTGGTGCGCTGGGTGGCACTGGTGCTTTGCCAGAAGCGTTGTTTGTCTGCTTGGTTTTCAATTGCAGCAATCAAGAAAGCAACAATATCACTTTCG
Source organism: Clostridia bacterium (assembly GCA_017503445.1). Taxonomy (GTDB): domain Bacteria; phylum Bacillota; class Clostridia; order Christensenellales; family UBA1242; genus UBA5489. Next base: position 7,581 of record JAFVTB010000103.1, on the reverse strand, counting down.
GAAGTTTGCCATTCAAAGGTTGTCCCGTTGGTTGTGATGCTTTCAACAGGGCTCAGCACACGGAATGTGATTGTGCTTGGGGCACTGTTGATGAAATCCGTGCCAACTTTGGCAACAGCAACCACATTGATTTCATTTTTGCCGCCATAAACAAATTGTTCAAAGGTGTTCAAAACATCAACTTTTGTGGCAGTGATTGAGGAAGCATAATCTTCGACGCCATTGTTCAAAAGATATCCATTTGCATTAGCCACAGCATCAAACTTAAAGCTTATGATTGAAGAAATGAAATCTTCTGAGGCAATGGCATTGTTGTCACTTGTGTAAACTTCGTTGCCAATTTCGCTGCGCACAAATTTTAAATTTGTTGGCGCATCAAGGCGTGTTATGGTTTTTGAGATTTGATTGCTTGGCAAAATATTGACAACATCATCAAGTGGTGTGGCGTGTGCGGTGATTGTGTATTCCCCAGCCACCCAAGATTTTGGATAAGTCAAAGATTGATCTTCAAAATTTGCAATTGGTGTGCCATCATCCAGTGTTGCGGTTGTGCCCGCAAAATTTGCACCAAACAAGGTTTTTGAAACAGTGTCTGCGCGCAGATTATTTGGCAAAAGCGTGGTGGCATTTTGAATTTGCATTTTGTTTGGGGCAATTTGGATTGTTGGGCTTTCAAGCTTAAAGCCAACAACTTGCACATTTGCACTTGAAAGTGTGATAACAGAGTTTTTCATCACGCCATCACCCACAAAGCGGATATCCACAAAGAATGTTCCACTTGAAAGTGCAATCATTTCATCGTTGAATCCATCATAAGAAAGTGTGGTGAGATCCAAAATTGCATCATCGGCTTGATTATCCATATCTGTATAGGCAAGGGCAATTGTATAAGCGTTTGAAGATTGTGCGATGCTTGGGATATGCAAAACACCTGTGCTTTGGACATATGCCCCTTCAATTGCCGCAAGGCGAATTGCCGTCACATTGTCTGTGAAGACAGAATATGGAATGGCTTCGGCAATTGCACGCATTTTGATTTGATATGTTCCTGCATTTTGCATAAGGGCTTTATCAAATGTGAAGCTTGTTTGATCTGCATCCGCGGTGAACGCAAGTGCATCATTTATATAAATTTCATAGCCGCTTGCACTTGCACTGGCATCCCAAGAAATTGAAACACTTTCTTGCGATGCATCGGTTGTGGTTGAAAGCATAAGGTTTGTTGGCGCACTCAAGCGTTCAAACGGCAAAGATGATGCGGCGGTGTTTGAATTGATGATATTGTTCACTGCCGTTTTTGTGGTTGCATATGCGGTGATTTCAAATTTTGCATTGTCTGTGCCAAGATCAATTGGCGCAGAATAATAATCATTGAAAATTAAATCTGTGCCGTTGGAAATCGTCACAAAATATTGCACATTTGTTTGGGTTTGGCTTGGACACAAAATTTCAACAAAGTTGTTTTTCACTTCAATTGTTGGTTGGAAAAGTTTGGTGATTTCAAGATTGGTTTTGGCACTTGAAAGTGTCAAAAGTGTGGCATTGGCATTTGCTGCACCTTTCACCATCACGCTTACCACAAACTTGCCGCCATCAAGCAATTTAATAAAGTCATTTTCATATGCCAAAAGATCAAAAGTTTTGTTTGTTTTGGCAATCAATGTGTCAAATTGTTTTTGGTTTGATGCATCCAAAACTTCAACAACATATCCACCAATTGGCAATGTTTGCACCTGCACATCCACACCCCAAGAAAGAATTCCTTTTTCTGTGGTGGCAGGCGTGAGGATTGATTCAAGTTGCACAACGCAAACGCCTGCAGATATTGTGGCAGGGATTGTGCCTTCAGCAACTGTTTGCACAAACAAATATTTGGTGCCGGTGAACCAATCACCACAGGTGACAGTGGTTGATGAGGTGGTTAATTTCTTGGTTTTTACACTGGTTGCAGTGTCTGCGATAAAAATGTTGTATTGAATGTTATATGCTTCATTTGGATTTGCGCCCATAACCTCATCAAATGCAATCGAAACAACATTGTTTTCATCTGCAGAAAGCGCAAGATTTTTCACGGTGGCAAGTTTTTCCACTTCACAAACGCCGCCAAAATCACTTGGAAGATATCCTGTTTGTGCGGTTGTTATATTCATTGCCGAAACCATTGTGCGCACAGAAATTTTGTGGATGCCTGCAGCAAGGTCAAGCGATGCCAAAATTGAATTATCAAGCGAAATTGAACTTTCATTCCAAATAAGAGTGAATGGCCAACCGCCGGCACTTTCAATTTCAAGCATATATAAAAGTGTGACATCCGCAATGGCAACATTTTGCCAATAAAGTTTGTTGTTTGCCAAATCTTTTTCAACATCTTGATTTTCAAGGCGCACAAGTGTGAATGTTGCAGGCGCGCTGTCAAGATAATAATTTAAAATGCCAACTTCGCCAATCTGGGCTTTGCGATAAACGGTGACGGTTTTTTCTTCACCGGCGGTGACTGACGAAAGGTCTATCGTTGCGCCGTTAATTTGGCTGACTGCGCCGCTTACAACAAGTTTTTCAACACCTTTTGTGTCAAGCGCGCTGCCATCGGCATTCACAAATGTGCCAATGTTATCATTTAAGGAAAGATTGGTGATTGCAGATAACCTGGTGAAATTGATTGTAAGTGATTCAGCAGGCAAAGTTTTTGTGGTTGATGCCACAGAAACTGAAAGCGAATATTGACCCGCATCGGCAAAGAAATCACTGATTTTAAATGTCTGTTCAAATTGTCCTTCACCATCAACATAAACAGGTTTTGGCCCTGGGAATATTTTTGGTGACGAGGTGTTTTTGTTGATATATGCAATGCTGAAGGTTGGATTGTATGCATCAACACCTGGGGTGTATGCTTCAACATGCTTATGATGCCAAGAAATGGTGACATTTTGATCATCAATTGTTGCCTTAAGGTTTGTAACTTGCTGTTCTTGATAAACTTGAACCTCTTTGTATGTATCACTGCTGAGATATCGTGTGTTGCCTGGATCAATACTGAACCATTCATCATTTGTGGCAACCTCACGAACAAAGAATGTGAATTCCTTGCCCGTTTTGTTTGTGATTGCAGCAGATTTTTTCTTATACAAAGGTTGAGGGGTTGAATTATAACTGGTTTTATACTTATAGTCAACAAAGTCTGGAACAACGCCATTTTCATTTTGCTCGTTTGGCGTCCATGAAAAATCAAATACATAATCAAGCATGCCATCAAACTTAAGGTTTTTAACTGCACCAAGTTTATAGATTGTATATGTGCTTGGCAAAGAGCCAAGGTTATATTTTTCATCTTTTGCATCAAATTTTCCCAAAAACTTGATTGAAAGTGTCAGGGTTTGGGCATCTTGCAAATCAATTGTGATTTTGTCACTGCTTTGGGTTGCGGTGGTTTGTGTGCCGTCAATATCTTTTGTGACAACAACGCCAAACATGTTGCCAGCATTGAAATTTTTGATGGTCAAGGTGTTTCCACTTCTTGAAAGTGTTTGTGGCGCGGCAAGGCGCGAAAGCTTGACACTTTCAGTATTATTGGTGGTCAAGAAATCGTCATTTGGACTTTCAACTTGCACTTTGATTGCATAATCACCAACATTATCAAAACATCCATTTGCAAATGTGAAAGATGTTGTGGTGATGTTGTTTTGTTCAAGAATATATTCGCCGTCATTATATTTCACAAACACGCTGTAGGCCACATCTTTGCCATATGTTTCATCTGGGGCCGTCCAGTGTGCTGTTACGGCATCGTTTTCTTCAAGTGAAAGCCAAAGGTTTTCGGGTTTATCAATTTGATATATTGTGATATCGCTTGGCAAACTTTCGATATATCCAACAGTGCCGGTGGTGATTGGCGCCCAAGCGGCAGGGCGCGCTTGCACAACAACCTTGCCCACAACATTTTCAAGCACAACAGAAGTTTGCGTTGTTTCAAACACCTGCGCCGCGCCGCAGTTTCCAACATATGTGTTTGCCTCAAGCACGGTGTTGAAAACAAGCGTTTTGTTTGTATAATCAAACTTAAGCCCATCCACTTTTTCAAGGCGCTTGATTTGGAAATATGTGCTGGCGCCACTTGAAAAGAACATTGGAATTGTGCTTTCGCCATTTTGGACAACAATTGGGGTGCTTTGCGCCACAAACCGTGCGGTGATGCCCCAAGATGTTTGTGTGGTGTTCAAGATGCTTGTGGTTTCACCATTGATGGTGTATCCCACCTGGCTTGCGCCCTCTGGAAGCGCATCCACAACCTTAACATTGATACCATCAAGTGTAAGTGTTTTTGGTGCAGAAAGTTTTTGAACAGCCAAACTTTCATTTGATGGCACAAAGAATGCGGTTTGAGTTGGCGCTTTTTCAACATACACAGAAAATGTGTGCTGCGAAAGTGTGGCAAAAAGTTCAACAACGCTTCCAAGCATAAACGCGTGGTTTGCAGGGGCAATTTCAAGTTTTTGCCCGTTTTGATATATTGTATATGTGCAACCCGGTTCACGTTCAATATATTGCACAAAGCCATTTTCATCTTCTTCAGCATAGCTTATGGCAATGTTTGAAAGATTTTGAATGGTTTGATATGTTGCCACATCACCCGCGGTGAATGTTGTGGCGATTTCACCATCAATTTGTTCTGCAGGATTGGCGGCCACAAGGCGGGCGGTGATTTGATATGGCAACTCACTTTGCGCGGTGAACACCAAACTGTTTGTACCATCAAGCACTTCATTTTGGCTTGAAAGTTTAATCCATGACGCGGCAAAGGTTGCATTGGCAACCTCAAACGCGTTTTGGGTTTGATGATAAACCACTTGCGCAAGCGGAAGTTTTTCAAAACCAATTTTTTTGCTGACTTTGCCGTCAAAAATATTTTCATCATCGCCAAGCGGCTGCACACAAACTTCATAGTTTTTGCTTGCAATGCTGCACGCGGTTTTTGGAAGGGTTGAAATTGTTGTTTGCACAATTTCTTCTTCAAACAAAGTTCCATCAAGGAAAATTTGCACATGATATCCGGTTGCACTTTCAATTTGATTCCAAGTCAACACACCATTATTGAATGTTGGGTTAAGCACACCCAATTGCTCAACGCGCAAAACATCACTTTGATTTATAAAATATTCATCTGTTGGGGCAACGGTGATCACCTGGAATGTATGCACACCAACATCGGCATTTGCAAACACATAAGATTTCCCTTCAACATCATTTATGGTTTGAGCTATGCCACCATTAAGAGTGTAAGAAATGTTATATTTTGTGCCTTGAGGGTTTGAATCATCTTGCCAAGAAAGTGTTTTTGTTTGTGGATTAAAGACAAGATTGGTTGGCTTGCCCATAAGATTGAAGTTTATGGCATCGCTGAATGCACTGCTTGCGAACGCATCGGTTGCGGCTTTTGCTTGGATGCGTGCCGTATAGGCATAAGCGTGGGGTTCTGTGATTGCAAACACATTGGCATTTTCAACTTGAAACTGCTGATATTCCCCGCCATCTTTGGCAATCTCCAAAACATATTTTGCATTTGTGTGAATATCGCCATCAAGTTCATAATATGAATAATTCCATTCAAGTTGGCCTTTTGATTGGTTATAATTCAAGCCCGTTGGCGCATTTAAAACAATTGGTGGCGCAGGCACATTGACAACGCAAGATGCAATTGTTTGTTTTTGCACCTGGACATAAATTGTGGTTTGCCCCGCGGTTATTGGCACCAGCATTTTGTTTGAATCAAGATAAACAATTTGGGCGTTTTCTGATTTAAACTGCACCTTGTCTTTTTGCTTATCCGTCAGCGGGGTTGCAATAAAATCAAACGGGTCATAAATTTGCCCCATTTCCAAGGTGATTTCGGTTTGTTTAAACCCAACATCAAATTTTTGATTGCCGCATGCCGTCAGCCATATGCCACAAAAAAGCATCAGCACCACAGCAAACAAACTTGACAAAACTTTTTTCATTTTTTCTCCTTCACGCGCGATATTATATACTAACCTTAGTATATCATTTTTCGACAATATTTATCAACAAAAAACGCGGTTGAAAAGCGCAAAATCAAAAATATTTTCACGCAAAAAACCGCGCAGGAAAATATCTTGATTTTTCAAAAAAAATATGCTATGCTTATCCCCGTTAAAAAGGATATCAAAGTGAAATTTTCAAATTATTTTATTCCAACCCTTAAAGAAGAACCAAGCGGGGTTGACTACTTAAGCCAAAAACTTATGCTTAAAAGTGGCATGATGAAACAGGTTTCAAGCGGGCTGTTTGTTTATCTTCCAACATTTATGCGCGTTGCCGAAAAAGTTTGCAAAGTGATCCACGAAAAAATGGAAAGTGTCAACGCAGTGCCTGTGAAATTCCCAATCCTTGTGGCGAAGGAAGACCTTGTTGCCACCAACCGCTGGGATGCATATGGCGATGAAATGTTTCGTTTGAAAGACCGCAATAAAAAAGAATATGCCATCAGCCCAACCAACGAAGAATATGCATGTTTTATGGCAAAAAACTTTATCAAATCTGCAAAAAATATGCCTTTTTGCGTTTACCAGATCCAGCAAAAGCACCGCGATGAAATCCGCCCACGTGGCGGCGTGATGCGCGCCCGCGAATTTATTATGAAAGATGCCTACAGCTTCCATCCAAGCACCCAAAGTTTGGATGAATACTATATCAAAATGGAAAACGCATATAAGGAAATTTTCAACACTTTTGGTCTTGATTTTGTGGAAGTTTTGGCAGACAGCGGCGCAATGGGCGGAAAAGAATGCCACGAATTTATGAGTGTTTGCGACAAGGGTGAAGCGGAAATTGCAGTTTGCGAATGCGGTTTTTGCGCCAATATGGAGCTTGCGCCAAACGGTGTTTGTCCAGAATGCGGCAAACCAATTGCAAAGGTGCTTCAAGGCAATGAAATGGGGCATATTTTCAAGCTTAAAACCCGTTATTCTGACCCTTTGAACCTGACATTCATAAACGCAGACGGCAAGCCGGAAATTTTGCAAATGGGCTGCTATGGCATTGGGGTTGAACGCGTGATATGTTCAATCATTGAACAAAATAACGACGCCCGCGGCATTGCCTTTCCGGAAATTGTTGCACCTTTTGTTGTGAATATCATCACCGCCAATATGAAAGATGAAGCGCAAGTGCATCTTTCAGAAGAAATTTATCATGAACTTACCGCTTTGGGCGTTGAAGTGATTTGGGATGACCGCGCCGATCGTTTGGGCAGCAAGCTTGCCGACAGCGAACTGATTGGCATTCCATACAACATTTTGGTTGGAAAAAATGCCACCGAAGGTAAGGCAGAATTTTTTGCCCGCTGCGGCGAAAAAACACTTCTTTCTAAAGAAGAGATTATTGCAAAATATAAAAAATAATGCCAATGCGGCATTATTTTATTTTTTGTCAAAATATAATTATTTTTAAATTTTTATTAAAAAAATAATAATTTTAAATAAAAATAATTTATTTTTTTATTTTTTTAATTATTTTTATTAAAATTTTTAAAAAATTATTTTTAGTTTAGTGAAATAATCCTTCAAT
>JAFVTB010000102.1 GCA_017503445.1 Clostridia bacterium | reverse complement strand
GTGCATATACTTTACTCGATATCCATTTTCAATCAAAAACGAAGTTAGGTTCTTTGCCATTTTTTTAGTAAGCGTTGTTACAAGTGTACGATTGCCCTTCTTCACCACGCCATCAATTTCATGCATAAGGCGTTCCATTTGCCCTTCGGTTTCCACCACTTCAACAAGCGGATCCAAAAGCCCCGTTGGGCGCAAAAGTTGTTCCACCACTTGCCCAGATTTTTCAAGTTCATACGGCGCGGGCGTTGCAGAAACATAAATTGTTTGCCCAATCTTTTTATTGAACTCATCAAAATTCAGTGGGCGGTTATCATACGCCGCGTTAAGGCGAAAACCATACTCCACCAAACTGGTTTTGCGGGCGCGGTCACCATTATACATCGCGCGAATTTGCGGAATTGACATATGGCTTTCATCAATGATTGTTAAAAATCCTTCTGGGAAATAATCAATCAATGTGAACGGCGCTTCACCAATTTGGCGGCCATCAAAATATCGCGAATAGTTTTCAATCCCGTTGCAATAGCCAACTTCGCGCATCATTTCCATATCATAACTTACGCGTTCCTTAAGACGCTGGGCCTCCAAAAGTTTGCCGTCCGCCAAAAACTGCGCAACCTCGGCATCCATATCCGCCTGGATTTGCCCAAGGGCTTTTTCCATTCTTTCCTGCCCAACAACATAGTGCGTTGCGGGATAAATTGAAATGTGCGAAAGCACACTGATTGTGCGGCCAGTAAGGGCATCAAATTCGCAAATGCGATCAATCTCATCACCAAAAAATTCCACGCGGATTGCAATCTCGCTTCGGTTTGATGGAAAGATATCCAATGTGTCACCTTTTGAACGGAACGTGCCACGATGAAAATCGGTTTCATTGCGCATAAATTGAAGTTCAATCAATCTGCGCATCGCTTCTTTTTTTTCAATTTGCTGACCTTGGCGCAACGAAAGTTGCAAATTAAGATATTCTTCAGGGTTTCCCAGGCCATAAATGCACGAAACCGATGCCACCACAATTACATCGCGCCTTTCTGAAAGCGATGCGGTTGCGCTGTTGCGCAGTTTATCAATCTCGTCATTTATTGACATATCTTTTTCGATGTAGGTATCGCTGCTGACGATATACGCCTCGGGCTGGTAATAATCATAATATGAAACAAAAAATTCCACGCGGTTGTTGGGAAAAAACTCCCGCAGTTCGTTGCAAAGTTGCGCCGCCAAAGTTTTGTTATGGGCAATCACAAGGGTTGGTTTTTGAACTTTTTCAATCACATTTGCCATTGTAAAGGTTTTGCCACTGCCCGTCACACCCAAAAGCACTTGCGATTTCAATCCATCAAAAACCCCGTCCGCAAGTTTTTGGATTGCTTGCGGCTGATCGCCCGATGGTTTGAATTTTGAATTTATGACAAATTTTTCCATTAAATTTATTATAACACAATACAATAAAAAATAAAAGGGGGCAATTCCCTTTTATTTTTCCTGCTGCAAACTGAATGTGCGAAGCGGACGTTTTTTAACAAATTTTGAAATTGGGTCACCAAGCCAAATATCTTCATAATCAATATCATGCACAATTTCATACACCGCAACCAAGTTGTATGGCTTAAGCTGGCGCGTGCTGATTGCATATTCTTGCACTGTGTGCAGATTTAAGAATGAAACAAAATCCCTGTATTTGCCTGTGCCTTTGCGCCTTTCCAAAAGCCCTTCAGGCAAATCATAAACCGCGATATATCTGCCCTTTAGGCAATTAAGATACATTATACAATGAGGATTTTGAAAAAAATGCAAATATTTTTGCCGTAAGTTATATTTGTGTGAATTTTTGTTTTCATTAGGTGCAAACCTTTTGCCCACATGTGCAAAACTTTTGTTTTGCACAATGCTTTCAATTTCTTCCCTGTGGCAAAGACGATAAACTTTCATATGAACATATTATCATATATAAATATTTTGTCAAGCATTGACAAAAAATAATACAAAAAAATATTTTTGACTAAAAAAATGCATTTTTGTTAAAAAAATATTAAAAAATAATATTTTTAATTATTTTTATTTAATTATTCTTTTTTTTAAGCAAAAATTGTGCGAAGGATTAGACCGACAACAAAACTGAGAACCGTGATGGAAAGTGTGCGAACAAGCAAAAGAATAAGCTCCTTTTTTTGCTTTTGTAAATCTTTTTTAAACATCACTCCTTTGTTTTTCAACATCACACAATAAAAATATCCTTTTTTACCATCACTTATCACAACATCAATATAATTATCTTTGCTTAGTGACATCATGATTTCATCAATTTCGGCAATTGAAAGAAGAAATTTTTTTGAAAGTTCTTCAGCCAAAGTGCTTGCAGAAATAAGATATGAACGCTTAGGCGAACATACCTCACACAAATATAGCATAACGGCTTTTTCTTTTTTATCCAACATCTTCTTTTTTGTGGAGTGCCTCAAAGAATATAAAATATGAAAGTGCCAAAAAATGCGCCAAACAAACTGCAAAAGAAATATCCAATGCTGTTTTTAAGCCGGGTGCGGCGGGCTTGGCGCTTGTTTTTTTCGTCTTGCTCGGCATTTTCAACAAACTGTCTGCCAAAAGGAAGTGGACACAGGCAATACTGGTGATCGTCTGAATATTTCACTGAAATATATTCACCATTTTCCAAATATTTCACAATTTGGGCTATCACCTGTGGGTCTGGCTTAAATTTTTTTGGCAAATGCGCGATGATATCATCAGTTTCCAAGATTTTATAACTGCCTTCACTGCACTCCCGCACAAAAAATTTAAGGGCAAGTTTTGAGCGCTTATCCAACATAACATTATTTTTTCCATTTATAATATTTTTTATAATTTTTTAATATAAAAATATTTTTTTAACATAAAAAAATTATCCCGAAGGATAACTTTTTTATAAATTACATCTTGTTATATTTTTTACGGGTTACAACAAAGTATGTGATCACGCCACCAAGCATAAGCACTGAAACAACAATCAGTACAACACCAAGAACTTCTTCGCCTGTAACTGCTTCTGTTGCTGCATCACTTACAGTGAAAGTGATTTCAGAGTTTGTTGCCACTTTGGTTGAGCTGTCTTCAAGTGAAACGATCAAGGTGTAGTCACCAGCGGTGAGTTCAGAGAATTGAACAATGATTTTGTCATTTTTGATTGTTTCATCGCAATCAAAGACTTCAGCTGTTGTGTTGTTTTTTGCAGTGATTTTAAGGGTGCCTTTTTTAAGTTTGAATTCACCTGTGTCTTCATCTTGATAAATCAAGTTGTCGCCATCTTGGTTATCGCTTGCGGTGATTTTTGACATATCAACAATCACGGTGTCATTAAGACCATAAGATTTTTTCACAACGCCGCTTTCAACAACCAGTTCTGGCGCTTCAACATCGCCAACATCGATTGTGAATTTGTCAATCATTGTTGAGTTGCCGTTTGAATCATAAAGTGTATAAATGAATTTATAAACTGCATCTTTTGCAAGGGCGATTCCTGTGGTTGTGTTTGTGATTTTGTCAATGCCATCTGCATCAAGTGTGATGGTTTCGTAGGTTACTGCACTGCCCACAACTGCAAGTGTTGATTTTTCCCAAACAACATCTGTTGCTTGTGGAAGTGGAAGATTAACCTTGGTGCCTTTTTCAAGCGCGCCGTTTTTGGTAAGTTCATAGAAATTGTCTTCCATGTCGGTCATATTAAGAATTTCAGGG
>JAFVTB010000101.1 GCA_017503445.1 Clostridia bacterium | reverse complement strand
TAATGTTTTTTCAACAATGTATGAATCTAAAGAAGATTTAAGATTGTTTTTGTACCATGTATCACAATAAGTTTCTAAATATGAGCCACTATAATCATTAGAACTATAAGTATTAAATTGAACTGCAGAGTTTGGAAGAAGATTTTGCGTAAAACACAAAACCTCATCTGCTTGAAGTTCGCTATCCTCAGTTAACTCTATTTCTATTGCATTTGGGAAAAGTGGTGCAGGATTTGAATAAACTGCTGTTACTGCACTTGAGTTATAAACATCACTGTCAACATTTTTATAAACATCATAAAGTTCCGTGCCTGCATCAGTATTATCCGCTTCTTGTTTTTGTAATAATGACCATATTGACTCAGTTGCATATCCACTAAATGATGAATATGTGGCAAGAATATTGGCAAGATTGATTTGTCCCGTTAAACCCTTGATAGTGATAGTTGATGAATATCCAATAATTGCCCACTTCACTCCTGCGGCTTCAATGTATGCATAACCTGCAAGTCTTTCACCAGATGGAATTTTATCCAACGTTGAAGGATCTTCCTTATAACCGGTTAAGTGCCAGCGGATATCCAGCCCATAATCGGTTGTATAAATCACCGGGTCATTTTCGGGATTAAGTTCAAGAGTGCCATTTAATAATTGTTCTTCAGGGGTTAAATTTTCGTTGGCATTTTGCCCGCTTAAAGAGGCGCTGGAAAGCGCGTTTTTATCGCTTAAATTGCGTAAAAGCGCCCCCCCCCCCCGAGGTGGCGGCAAGCGTGCTAAACGCTGTTACGGCGGTTAAAAAACCAACCAAACCCAGCGTGAAAACGCGTGATTTTTTCATAAGAAATCTCCTTATCTATTCATTTATTGTTTATGTCTTTTACGGCTTAATTATACAATGCTATTTTTTCCAAGTCAAACAAAAACAACAAAAATTTCAAAAATCCGTTATTTTTTTAAGTTATCCTAAATGACTGGAGGCAAACGCAGACAGTAAACGCAGTTTTAAGAAGTAAAATTAAAAAAACAGCCCGTTGGCTGAGTTTTATCTTATCTTAGCATTATATATAACAATGTTCTCACTTTGCTCCAGCGGCAAGATAAGATCAGGGTTTTGCGCGGTGATGATTTCGGGTTGAACCTTAAGCTCTTTTGCAATTTGCCAAAGGTCATCACCCTTTTTGCCAAAATAAATTTCAATTGCATGAGTTTTTTCGGGCAAAGTTTCGCCAAACTGAACATCGCTGATAATTGCATCAACATCATCTGTTTTGCCACCCATTTGCACTTTGATTTTGCAATCCAAAAGCACCTCACGGCCACGGCGGCTGACCACATCGGCATCAACAATTTGCGCCACAATATTTGTTGCCTCGCCCGCAAAACCTTCAGTTTTTAAGGAAATCTTAAACGGGATTTCCTGGCGAACCGTGATGACATCGGCAAGTTCATCATTGAAATATGCAAGGTCAAACGCCACAATGCCTTCAAGATAGATTTTTTCGCCATCAACCTCGGCACCTGTGATCACCAAATTTGGGTTTGAAAAGCCCATGATTTTATCAATGCGCGGCGCGGCGGTGTCAAGTTGCACGCTGCCTTCAAACTTGGTTTCAAAAAATTCTGTGGTTTCAGCATTTGATTTTTCAATTGATGCAGTTGTGGTGGCAAGGTTGTTTGTCAGGCAAAAAACATCAACCGCGCGCGGCAGGGCGACCATTTCATAAATGCGATATGCCACAAAAATTGGCACTTCAATCAAAACGCGGTTTGCTTCCTTGTCAAGCTCATATTTATACGCATCTTGACGCACACACGCGAATGCCTCCACAATGCCATCTTCGGTTAAGCCACTGGCTTCAATCTCCCTGCGGAACGGTTCTGTGAAATTAAGTGTTTGAATTTTGCCGCCTTCTTCACTTTCTTCGATGTATTTTATCACGGTGAATATATCGCCGCTGACGGTGAACATATTTTCACCTGCCACAACCTCCTTCAAACACGCCTTTGAACTTACGCGCAAAATGTTTTCCATTTTATCGGTGATTGGATAAGTGATTTCTTGGGTGAAAAGCACAGAATCTTGCTTAATAAGCCCTTGGGCACTGACATCATCGGGCTTCACGCACACGCTTTCATCACCGCCACAAACAAATTCGGCACTTTGAGGCGTAACAACATCGCCCGACACCGAAACCACGCATTGCACCTTTGATTTTGATTCATCATATTCGCAAGACAGAGTGTTTGCCACAAGTTGCAAGCGTGAATCGGGAGTTATGCCAGCAGACATCAATTTGTTAAGGAAAGGGCTGGCAATTTCAGTTGCCCTGATTTTTTTGTTTTCGTCAAGATAAACCGCGTTTAAAAACACTTGGCCAGAAAAACTGGCCTCTTTGGTCATGGCGTCAACGGTTTCAACCTGTGCGGTGGCCTCCACCCACAAAATTTTTTGCGCGTCTGGCACATTCAAGATGCTTTCCACCAGGACCTGTTCTTCATCAATTTTTCTTTTGCTGAAAAAATCAAGTTTTGTCTTTTCAACAGACATTTCATCACCTCCTTGGGCTTAAAGCATTGTATGCGCTCGCAAAAAAAGATATGATTAAAAATTATCCGTTTGGCAATAATTTGGCAAGAGGGAGTTATGAAAAGAAATATTATTGATTTGGCAACAGTTAAACAAAAAATTTTGCAACTGAAAGGCCGTACAGTAAAAATGGAGGTGAACCGCGGCCGAAACAAGATCGTGAAATTTGATGGCGTAATTTCAAATGTTTATCCCAGTGTTTTCACTGTGGAAGCCGACACACCCAACATTTTGGGCAACAAAACATTTTCCTATTTTGATGTGCTTTGCGGCGATGTAAAAATTTTGGATAATTAAATAAAAAAACTGCAAAAAAATGCAGTTTTATTTTTTTATAATTATTTTTTATTTTTTTCTTCTTGTTTTAAAAATTTTTTTATGCCTGCGCGCATTGCGGCCTCAACCGTTGTGGCGCAAGAAATTTTATCCACCGGCAAATTGCCCAGATGATTGATAATATCTGCATTGGAAATTTCAGAGGCCTGTTCAACAGTTTTGCCCTTGACCATATCACAAATGATATCACTGCACGCGATTGCCGCAGGGCAACCCAAAGTTTTGAAATGGGCATCTTCAATCACGTGGGATTTTGAATTTATTTTGAAATAAAACTTCACCACATCGCCTTTTTCGGCGCTTTCGGCTTGACCGATGACATCTGCCCCCTTTAAACTGCCTGCATTTTTTGGACACAAAAAACGTTCCATAACACTTATGTTATACAATGCTTATTTATCCTCCTTACGCTTTCTGCCGCGTTTTGATTTTGGGGAAAGTTCACGAAGTTTTGCAACAGATTCAGTTAATTTTTCAACGATGTAATCCACATCTTCCTTGGTTGTGGATTTGCCAAACGAGAACCTGATTGTTCCTTTGGCAAGTTCGGTTGAAAGCCCCATTGCCTTTAAAACGTGTGATGGCAATGTGCTGCCGCTTGTGCAAGCGCTGCCCGTTGAAACAGCAATTCCCGCCATATCAAGAAGGGTTAAAAGTGCCTCTGCCTCAACAAATTTAAAGGAAATGTTAACAGTGCCTTGAACCTTTTGATATGGGTGACCATTCACCTGCACATCACTGATATTTTCAGCCACTTTTGAAAGGAAATAGTTCCTTATGCTTTTCAATTTCTTTTGGTTGATAACCAAATCGCGGGTTGCAATTTCAATTGCCTTACCAAACCCAACAATTGAAGGCACATTTGTTGTGCCAGCACGCAAACCGCGTTCTTGGTTTCCGCCCGCCAAAATTGGTTCAATCTTTACGCCATTTTTCACATAAAGTGCGCCAACGCCTTTTGGGGCATAGATTTTATGGCCACTGATACTCATCACATCAACATCCATATCTTTCACATTCATTTTCAATGCACCAATTGCCTGCACAGCATCGGTGTGGAATATTGCACCATATTCATGGGCAATATTTGCAATGGTTTTGATGTTTTGCACAGTGCCAACTTCGTTATTCACACTCATCACTGAAACAAGTGATGTTTTTTCGTTGATGCTGTGAATAAGGTCTGTGATTGACACAAGGCCATGTTCATCAACAGGAAGATATGTCACAACAAAGCCCTCTGCTTCAAGTTGACGGCACGCCTCAAGCACGCTTTCATGTTCAATCGCGCTGGTGATAATATGATTTCCTTTTGCACGGTTGGCGCGGGCAATCCCTTTGATTGCCCAATTGTTTGCCTCTGTGCCACCGCTGGTGAAATAAACCTCTGATGATTTGTCGGCATTAATTGCCTTTGCAACGCGATCACGAGCGCGGTCAACAAGCGCAACCGCTTCGCGACCAAAGCTGTGCAAACTGCTGGCATTTCCCCAAACAGTGTTAAAGCAAGGCATCATTTCCTGCATCACTTCACCAGAAACAAATGTTGTTGCGGCATAATCGCAATAGATTTTTTTGTTCATCATAATCTCCACTTTATAAATATTCTACACCAAACCCGATTTTTTGTCAAGTGACATTAAAAAAAGCACGGTTTTTCGCGCTTTTTTTAATTAAAATTTCATCATATCCATAATTGCATTTTTTGGACGAAGCCCAGATTCGCGCTTAACAAGTTTGCCATCTTTGAACACCATAAGTGTTGGGATTGACATAATGCCAAATTCCCTTGACAAATCTTCTGCTTCATCAACATCAATCTTTACGATATCAAACGCGCCACCGTTTTCTTCGGCAACTTGTTCAAGGATTGGGCCAAGCATACGGCAAGGACCACACCATGTTGCAAAGAAATCAACAAGCACAGGTTTTGAGTTGTTCAAAACTTTTTCTTGAAATTCTTCTTGTTTAATTTGTTCCATAAAATATCTCCTATAAAAGAAAATTTAACATATTTTTTGTTATTTGTAAACTGTTTTGAATATCTTTCTTATTTTTTGAAAAAATAAGGTTTTTTATTTATAAAATATATTTTTTAAGGTCATAACGCTTTTTTTGGTCTTTGAATTTATTCTGCACATAGGTTTTGTCAATGACAACTTCCGTAAGCGGGTGGTTACCTGAGGCATTGAAAGAGATATCTTCCGTCAAGCATTCCAAAAGCGTGTGAAGGCGGCGGGCGCCAAGGTTTTCTGCGGTTTCATTTTCCTGTTCGGCAATCTCTGCAAGTTCTTCAAGCGCATCATCGGTGAACTTAAGATCAATATTATCCACTTTTAACAAACTTGCATATTGGAAAGTGATTGCGTTTTTAGGAGTTGCCAAAATTTGCTTAAAATCTTCCTTCTTAAGGTTTTGCAAATCCACACGGATTGGAAAGCGCCCTTGAAGTTCAGGAATCATATCTTCAATATTTGAAACATGGAATGCGCCCGCAGCAATAAACAAAATGAAATCTGTTTTTATGTTGCCATATTTGGTGGCAACAGTGCTGCCTTCCACAATCGGCAGGATATCGCGCTGAACACCTTCCCTTGACACTTCTGGACCGCTGGAATTGCCCTTACCAATCACCTTATCCATTTCATCTATAAAGATAATGCCTTCTTCTTCGGCGCGGCGAATGGCCTCCTGGCACACACTTTCATTATCCAAAGTTTTTTCAAATTCTTCCGCATACAAAAGTTCACGCGCATGTTTAACAGAAATGCGTTTATGTTTCGACATCGGCTTCATAAAGCCCGAAAGCATATCCCCAAGGTTGATCGCCCCTGGCATACCATCCATAAAAGGTGGCGGCGTTGGCATTTCCTTGACATCAATATCAATCACAAGGTCATCATAAATGCCGCTGTGATAATTACCTTCATAATCTTCCACAATTGATTCGCTGGCGATATTTGAAGTTTGGGCATCTTTGGATTTCTTGATTGCATCAATCAATTTTTTGTCCACGATTGGTTTAAGTTTATGCTCCACTTCCTGCTTTTTTTCGTCCTTAACCATACGCACGGCAACTTCAACCAAATCGCGCACCATGCTTTCAACATCGCGACCAACATAGCCAACTTCTGTGTATTTTGTGGCTTCAATCTTTACAAAAGGCGCCTTCACAAGTTTGGCAAGGCGACGGGCAATTTCGGTTTTACCAACACCTGTTGGCCCTTTCAAAATGATGTTTTTTGGTGTGATATCTTCGCGGATTTCTGCAGGAAGCTTGCTGCGACGATAGCGATTGCGAAGCGCAACCGCAACGGCCTTTTTGGCATCAGTTTGCCCAACGATGTATTTATCAAGTTCTTCAACAATTTGTTTTGGTGAAAGGTTCATCAGATTTCCTCCACAATAATATTTTCGTTTGTGAAAACGCAAATTTCACTTGCAATTTTCAGCGCCTTAAAGGCAATTTCTTTTGCAGAAAGCTTTGTGTTTTCCGCAAGCGCTTTTGCAGCCGCATAGGCAAAATTGCCACCACTGCCAATCGCGCACAGCCCGTTTTGGGGCTCCAAAACCTCACCTGTGCCAGAAACAATCAAAATCTGATCCTTATCCGCAACAATCATCATGGCCTCAAGCTGGCGCATTGCCTTATCCCCGCGCCAAAAGCCCGCAAGTTCAACTGCGCTGCGCATAAGATTTCCAGAAAACTTGTTTAAAAGTTCTTCAAACTTTTCGCAAAGGGCAAATGCATCGGCAACGCCGCCTGCAAACCCCACAAGCACTTTATCATCATAAATCCTGCGCACTTTGCGGGCGTTGCTTTTGAAAATCACACTTTGCGACATTGTGACTTGCCCATCGCCCGCAATGGCAATTTTTCCAC
>JAFVTB010000100.1 GCA_017503445.1 Clostridia bacterium | reverse complement strand
GTGCTTTTGGAGCAGATAAGAACAATTGACAAAACCCGTCTTAAACAACGGGTCAGTGAACTTGATAATGGAAAAATGGAAGAAATTAATCGGGCGATTTTGATAAGCCTTGGGTTTGTGTAGGGGGAGCGCCAAACGGGCGTTTTTTTGTTGCCACAAAAAAAACGCGGGCTTGCCGCGGGCAAGCCCCCGCGGCCGCCCTTCGGGCGGCACGCGCCGTTTGGCGCGCCCCTAAATCCCCACAAAACACTTGCATTTTTGCCTTAAATCATAGTAAAATAATAAAATGAAGAAAAATTTTTTTGACCTTGCTTCCACCGGCAAAATTTTCCTTTGGGCAATCGCCCTTCCGCAAATTTTGGCACTGGTGGCGGAACTTGTGCTTTTGTTGATTTGCTTTATCACAGGCCAAACAATTGAAGACATTTTAAAAATCCAACCAATCAATTTTGCGGTTTCAATGCTTGCGCAAGTTGCACTGCTTATTATCCTTCTTTTTATGCGCAAAAAATATGACCTTAAAACCGCCCTGAAATTCCAACCAAATCTTGGCGCGCGCAACATTATCATTTGCGCCCTTATCGGCATAATCGGCATTTTTGCGCTTTCACCAATCGTGGATTGGTTTGGCATCTTCTTGCAAAGCATCGGTTTTAATCTTTCAACCATCGGTTTTGACATCTCATCACCACTAATGCTTATTGTGGGCATCATATTTATGGCGCTTGTGCCTGCAATTTTGGAAGAAGCCATCTTCCGCGGGGCAATTTTGCAAGGCCTTAAAAGATATGGCAAATGGGTTGCTATTTTTGGCACAAGTGCGCTTTTCGTTTTGGTGCACGGAAGCCTTCAACAAGTGCTTTATCCCTTCATTATTTCAATCATTTTGTGTCAAGTTGTGCTGAAAACCAACAGCGTTTGTGCATCAATGATTGTGCATTTTGTGTCAAATGCCCTTACGCTTATTTTGGCATATGCAGGCTTTGCATTTGTCCTTCCAGTTTGGGCAAGCATTTTGATTGCAGTGGCAGGCGTTGTAATAATGTGGGCGCTTTCACTTCTTTTGAAAAACACCGAAAAACCGCGCACGCAAGAAGAAGTGCTTGAAATCATTGAAAAGCCTGTGCCAAAGGTTGACAACAATCCCGCGCCACTTAAAATTGGCATATATCTTGCAATTTTGCTTTTTGCATTTTCTGTGGTTTTGGGCTTTATGCCACCGATTGAATAAAAAAAAATTTGTTTTAATATAATGAAAAAAGGAAATTTATGGAGCAAAGAAATATTTTTAGAAAGCAAGAAAACCCGTTTTTCAATGCCACGATGATATATCTTATCATTATGACCGCCTTTGTTGGCGTGCGGATTTTTGGACAATTCGGGCTTTTGACCTTTTTGGGCGATTTTGAAGACCTTGCGTATTCGCTTATTATCCAAGTGGGCATTATTTTCGGCCTTACGCTTGTGCTTTATAAGATGTTTACTGGCAAATCGGTGAAAGCAATTTTTAAAGAGTTCAAGTTTAAGCCAATTTCGTTTAAGGCAGTTTTGCTTTGCATTGGCATTTCAATTTGTTTGATTATTTTCAACACTGCGTTTAACTCAATCTACACCCTTATCTTGCAAATATTTGGATATTCACCTGCAACATCAACAATAACTTCATATCCGCTTTCAATGTTCTTGGTTGCGCTGTTTGCATCGGCGATTTTGCCTGCATTTTGCGAAGAATTTGCCAATCGCGGTATGCTTTTAACAGGGCTTAAAAAACTTGGCTGGAAAAAAGCAATTGTCATTTCTGGGCTTTTGTTTGCCCTTATGCACCTTAATGTTGGCCAATTTGGATATGCATTTATGGTTGGTATGTTCTTTGCCTTTGTTTGCATTGCAACGGGAAGCATTTGGCCAGGCATAATTATGCACTTTTTGAATAATGGCATTGTTGAATATCTTACATTTGCCCGCGTGAATAATCTTCCGCTGGGGGATTACTACACTCAGTTTGCAACGCTTGGGCAAGGCGACTTTCTTTCAAGCATCTTCTTGATTTTCATTGCACTTTTTGCAATAATGTTCTTGTTCGCGTGGTTCACATATCTTTTGATTAAGGATTGCCAAACGCGCCGCCTTAAAAAGATTGGAAGTGATCTTTGTGATATCCTTAATGAAAATGGCACAAAACCAGAAGGTGGCGTGCTGAAAATCAACTTTTCGCCAAAGATGCTGGGGATTGAAACCAAGCAAACATATTTCCCAACGCCGAAAGCAAAAATTCCGCTTTATTTGGCGATATGCTATAATAACAACTGGGATAACACACGTCTGGCACACGCACCACAGCAACGATCCAATGTTTTTTCGATATCCGAAAACGTTTTCCCTCCAAGTTTTTCTGTTTTTCCAAAACTTTTACTATTTCTTTTCCATGCCACATCAAACCGAGGAGGTAACCCCATGACCAAAAAACAACGCGCTGCCGCCCTCACCGAGCTGCTGCGCGAAGCCTATCCCGATGCGCTGTGCGCTC
>JAFVTB010000099.1 GCA_017503445.1 Clostridia bacterium | reverse complement strand
GGGAATTTCAAAACTTTTCAGCCCCGACATGTCAAGGTGCAAAGTTTTTTCTTTAAAAGTGGCGCTTGCGCCAAAATTTTCCAAAATGTGCACCATATTTTCAACATCCAAAAATTTTGGGCAATTGTGAAGCGTGACTTTGCCGCCGCACAGCACGCTTGCCGCCAAAATTGGCAAATAGGCGTTCTTTGCGCAAGGCACCTCCACACACCCAAAAAGGGGGTTGCCACCTTTGATGAAATATTTATCCATTGTTAAACTCCATACATTCATTTTATGCCACCCAAATGGTTTGGTGTTTAAAAGATTTGACTTTGCACGGCTTTTGTGATAAATATGTAAGGTACATAAAAAAAGGTTGAATATGAAAGAAAACATTGAACAAATCAAAAATGAAATCATTTCGCTTTTGCCAACACTTGGCACCAATAAAGCGTTTTATGACGCCCAAAGTGCATACCTTGGTAAGGCGGGAAAAATCACAATGCTTCTCCGCGGGCTTGGGCAAGCACCAAAGGAAGACCGCCCTGCCCTTGGCAAAGCAATCAACGAACTGAAAGTTTGGGCGGAAGGGCAATTTGAACAGGCGGAAAAAACCGTGAACAAAGCCGAACTTTTGGCACGCTATGAAAACGAAAAACTTGACATCACAATGCCAAGCGTGAAAGACGAAGTTGGCGCACTTCACCCAATCACCCACATCAAAAATGAAATTATTGACATCTTTGCGGGCCTTGGCTTTGAAATTTTTGAAGGACCAGAAATTGAAGACGACTTCCACAACTTCACCGCCCTTAATGTGCCAAAGGATCACCCTGCGCGCGATATGCAAGACACATTTTTCATCACCGAAGATATCCTTTTGCGCACACAAACCAGCCCAGGGCAAATCCGCACAATGGAAAGGCGCAAACCGCCAATTAAGGTGCTTATTCCGGGCCGCGTGTTCCGCAGTGAAGGCGATGCCACCCACAGCCCAATGTTCCACCAAATGGAAGGGCTGGTGATTGACAAAAACCTTTCTGTGCGCGATCTTTATGGCGTGCTGGATTATCTTGCCAAAAAACTTTTTGATGGCGAAGCGCAAACTCGGCTTAGGCCATCGTTCTTCCCGTTCACGGAACCAAGTGTTGAACTTGATGTGACATGCTGCGTGTGCCATGGCAAGGGCTGTAAGCTTTGCAAAAACACGGGCTGGATTGAAGTGCTTGGCGGCGGAATGGTGCATAAAAAAGTGCTTGAAAACGGCGGCATTGACACAAATGAATATAACGGGCTTGCGCTGGGCATTGGTATGGACCGCATCGCAATGCTTAAATACGGCATTCCAAACATCAAACTTTTGTTTGAAAATGACCAAAGAATGTTGAAACAATTTAAATAATTAAAAGGAAAAAATATATGTTATTACCATTATCTTGGCTGAAAGAATTTGTTGACATTGATGGCATCACACCCGATGAACTTGAAAAAGGGCTTTTTGAAAGCGGGTTTGAAGTTGAAGAAAAAAAATATCTTGGCGCAGAGATTGAAAACTGCGTTGTTGGCCAAATAAAACAAATCACCAAACATCCGGACAGTGACCATTTGCAAATTTGCATTCTTGATTGCACGGAAAAGTTTGGCACAGAAATTCAAATCGTCACGGGCGCACAAAATGTGTTTATGGGCGCAAAAGTGCCTGTTGCACTTCATGGCGCATGCCTTGCAGGTGGCATAAAAATCAAAAATGGCAAACTGCGCGGCGTGCCATCAAACGGAATGCTTTGCAGTGGCGGCGAACTTGGCATCACGGAAGATTTTTATCCAAACGCGGGCGTGGACGGCATTTTGATTTTGCCGGAAAGCACACCACTTGGCGCGGATATCCGCAAGGTTGTTGGGCTTGATGATTGGGTGTTTGATATTTCAATCACCGCAAACCGCCCTGATGCCGAAAGCATTTTGGGCATTGCGCGCGAAGTGGCAACAATTTTCAATAAAAAAATCAATCACCCGGCAATCTTTTATTCTGCAAAAGAAAACCTTGATTTCGCCCTTAATCTTGATGTGCAAGACACCGAAAATTGCCCAAAATATTTGGCAAATGTTGTGCAAGATATCAAAATCGCGCCATCGCCTGTGTGGCTGAGGCAACGCCTTATCAAATGCGGCGCGGGGGCAATCAATAATATTGTGGATATCACAAACTATGTCCGCATTGAACTTGGGCAACCAATGCACGCGTTTGACCATGAAAAGCTTGCAAATCACACAATCATTGTGCGCGCAGCAAAACAAGGTGAAGTTATGACCGCGCTTGATGAAAAAGAATATGCGCTTTCAACCAAAAACCTTGTGATTGCCGACGCAAATGGCGCGGTGGCACTTGCGGGCATTATGGGCGGCCTTGAAAGCGGCGTTCAAGAAAGCACAAAAACAATCGTTTTTGAAAGTGCAAAATTTATGCGTGAAAGCGTGCGCAAAACATCACGCGCGCTGGGGCTTGCCAGCGACAGCAGCCACCGCTTTGAAAAAGGCGTTGATGAAT
>JAFVTB010000098.1 GCA_017503445.1 Clostridia bacterium | reverse complement strand
TCAAACTTTTCCTAAGGCGCGCCTGCCCGTTTTGGTTGAGATAAATGACATGTGGGTGGCGGCGTCGCTTTCAACAAACCCACATGGTTTTTCAATGATTGGCACAAACAATCTTGGCGGGCATTTATGCCTGCACTTTGAAGGCAGCATAACCGACGGCACAAAGCGCCCAGATTTACTTGCACAAAAAACAATTAAGCAAGCCCTTAAAAGGGCAAACAAAATTTTTCCAAATAAATAACAAAAAAATAAAAAACAATTATTTTTTTTAATTGTTGTTATTTATTTTTTAATTTTTTTGATTATTTTTTTTATTTTCCAAAAACTCGCGGCGGGCATGCGCATCACGCTTGCTTTCTTCAAAAAGTGCTTTGGCGGCAACAGGGTTTACTTTTAAAAGCGCACGATATCTGTTTTCACCATTCAAAAATTCTTCATAATCTTTACTTGGCGTGCTGTCCAGCAAAAATTCTTCTTCCACACCTTCATGCGCTGGGCGGCGGCGATATAAATTCCAATATCCCGTTTCAACCGCCTTTTTCATTTCGTGATAAGAATTTGACATGTCAAACCCGTGATTTATGCAAGGTGCATAGGCGATAATCAAACTTACGCCATTATGATTTTCCGCTTCCTTAAAAGCGTTGATTGCTTGCACCGGATTTGCACCAAGTGCAATTTGCGCAACATAAACATCTGGATATGTCATGGCGATCGCGCCAAGATTTTTCTTTGCGGTTACCTTGCCGCCCGCAGCAAATTTGGCATATGCACCGCTTGGCGTTGCCTTTGAACTTTGGCCACCCGTGTTTGAATAAACCTCTGTATCCAAAACCAAAATATTCACATTTTCGCCGCTTGCCAAAACATGGTCAAGCCCGCCAAAGCCGATATCATACGCCCAGCCATCGCCGCCAACAATCCAAACCGATTTTTTGGTGAAGAAACTTTGAAGATTTAATATGTTTTTTACCAAAATATTATTTTTTTGCAAAGGTTTTAATTTTTCAACCAAAATTTTCTTTTCTTCGTCACTTAAAAAACCTTCTTTCACAAACTTTGAAAGGAGTGTCATTTTGCTTTGCTTTAAAAACTCTTTTGAAAAATTTAAAAGCTTTTCTTTTTCAATCTTCAGCCCAAGGTGAATCCCAAAGCCAAACTCGGCATTATCCTCAAACAAACTGTTTGCCCACGCAGGGCCACAGCCATCGGCATCTTTTGTGTATGGACAAGCGGGCGCACTGCCACCATAGATTGAACTGCAACCCGTTGCATTTGCAATCACCATATTTTTGCCAAAAAGCGTTGTTGCAAGTTTTATATACGGCGTTTCACCACAGCCCGGGCAAGCATAGTTGAATTCAAAATATGGTTTTGTGAATTGCAAACTTTTTGGAGTGAAATCTGGATAAATTGATTTTTCAAGCGGCACTTTTTTCAAAAATTCAATATTTTTTTGATATTTTTGAAGCACATTTTTTGTTGGTGTCATCTCAAGCGCTTTTTGGCGCGCTGGGCAAACATTTGCGCAAACGCCGCAACCCGTGCAATCCAGCGGGCTGATTTCAAGATGATATTTTAATTTCGCGCTTGCCGTGGCATTTATTGTTTCAAAATCTTTTGGCGCGGATTTAAGGTTCTTTGCATCAATCAAATTTGCCCTGATTGCCCCATGCGGACACGCCATCACGCAAAGGCCGCATTGAATACAATTTTCACACTTCCACGCGGGACATTTTTCATCAATCCCGCGCTTTTCAAACTTAGTTGTTCCCGTTGGCACAGTGCCATCAGGCGCAAACTTTGAAACCGGCAAATCATTGCCGCGCAAACTGTTGATTGGCTCAATCACCTCAAGAAAATATTTATCGCTTGTTTGCTTTGATTTTTTATGAATTCTGCCCTGCAAGGTTTGCAGATCAATTTCCACAATTTCGCTTTGCGCCATATCCACCGCATTGATGTTCATTTGCACAACTTCATCGCCCTTACGCCCATAAGTTTTTTGGATTGCAGTTTTAAGGGAATTTGTGTAAACTTCTTCCTCTAAAACGCCAGAAATTTTGAAAAATGCAACTTGCATAATGGTGTTGATTTTGTTGCCAAGTCCAACACTTTCGGCAATTTGATTTGCGTTGATCACAAAAAATTTTGCATTTTTATTTTTCAAAGTTTCAACAAAAGATGCCGGCAAATCTTTTGAAAGTTCTTCTGCAGAAAGCGTTGTGTTTAAAAGAACTTTGCCACCATTTTTAAGGCTATTTAAAATGTCATATCGCGCCACGAAAGAATAATTGTGGATTGCAATGAAGTCGGCCTTGTCAACCAAATATGCCGATTGAATTGGCGCATTTGAAACGCGAAGGTGCGACACCGTCATACTGCCCGATTTTTTGCTGTCGTATTCAAAATAACCTTGCACAAAATGGCTTGTGTTTTCACCGATGATTTTGATTGAATTTTTATTTGCACTGACCGTGCCATCACTGCCAAGTCCATAAAATTTCATTGCAAAAACATCATTTTCAATATTAAAATTTTCATCAACCTTAAGCGAAAGATTTGAAACATCATCATTGATGCCAACGGTGAAATTTTCTTTTGGATTTTTGCTTGCAAGATTATCAAAAACTGCTTTAACATCACGGGGGGTGAACTCCTTGCCCCCAAGGCCATAACGCCCACCTATAACTTTGATATTTTTGCCCGCAATTTGCAGCGCAGAAAGCACATCAACAAAAAGCGGCTCACCAATTGCACCTGATTCCTTTGTGCGGTCAAGCACCGCAATTTTCTTGGCGATGGCAGGAATTTTTGCCAAAAATTTTTGCACAGGAAAAGGGCGATAAAGCCGAATTTTTATAAGCCCAAATTTTGCGCCTTTTTTGTTAAGGTGCAAAATGGTTTCTTCGGCGGTTTCAGTGCCACTGCCCATCATCACAAGCACAAATTTGGCGTTTTTTGCACCAACATATTCAACAGTTTCATAATGGCGGCCAGTGATGCTTTCAACCGCGCGCATTGCGTTTTCAACCTCTGCCTCTACGCGCGAATAGGCGGCATTGCAGGCCTCACGATTTTGAAAAAAAATATCGGGGTTTTGCGCAGTGCCTTTTTGAACGGGGTGCGTTGGGTCAAGGCGGCGCACCTTAAACTTTTCCACCGCATCAAACGGGAAGATTTTTTGGATATCTTGGTTTGAAATGGCTTGAATTTTTTGAACTTCATGACTTGTGCGAAACCCATCAAAAAAATGAAGGAACGGAAGCGATGTTTTGATGCTTGCGATATGTGCGATAAGTGCAAAATCTTGGGCCTGTTGCACACTTGCACTGCAAAGCATATTAAACCCACTTGCCCGCAC
>JAFVTB010000097.1 GCA_017503445.1 Clostridia bacterium | reverse complement strand
GTGGCATTACCAGTTGAAAAGCTGTTTTGCAATGTGCCATGGTTTTGGCCAATCATTGCGCCAACCCATTGATATTGCGATGCGGTGGTGTTGCCAGTGGCGATGATGTTGAACATTTTGCCGGCTGAGAGGTTGATGCCCACAACATTGCCCACGGCAAGGCCGAATGTTGAGTTTGTGCCATTGACAGTTGCCTTGTTGTATGCATTTTTGATTGTGCCGCTGTTGACACCAACGATGCCGCCGATATAACTGCCTGAACCGCTGACCGTACCCGAAACCATAACATTGCTGATTGTGCCCATGTTGTAGCCTGCAAGGCCGCCTACATAGCTGCCGCCTGTGGCGGTGACTGCAACATTAAGGTTTTTGATGGTTGCGCCCGTATAGACATAACCGAAAAGTCCCATATAGTTTGCGTTGTTACCATTTGAAGCGGTTGTGATTGTGAGGTTTGAGATTGTGTAGCCCTGACCATCAAATGTGCCGGCGAAATAGTTATTTGCGCCAGTGCCTGTGTTATACCAACCGATTGAACGGAAAGGCTGAGTGAGAGTGATATTTTTGGTGAGTTTGAAATATTTGTTTGCATAGTTTGTGCCGCCATTCACGTTGTTTGCAAGCGCGAAAAGTTGGCGTTCGTTTTCAATGAGATAAGCATCGTTTGCGCTTGATCCTGTGCCTGTGCCGCCGTAACCTGCCCAAGACATACCTGAGCCTGCGCCGTATTCGGTGTAGTATATTGTTGGATAACCGCCGAAATAATCAGTTGCTGCGCCCCAAGCGTGATAGGTTTTTGAAGACGCCAAAAGTTGGTTTTGGCCATAGTTAAGGGCGTCCATAAGATTTGTGGTGTCATAGCCATTTACGGTTGTGCTTGAAACAAGTGTGCCAAGGCTTGATGGAATATCTGGGCGAGTGATGCTGCCAGTGATTGAATTTGCATTAAATGCAGTGGTTTGGCCGAAGGTGTCTGCGGTGGTGCCACCAAGTGTGCCACTGCCCACACCGTTTTGGGCTTTACTATTGCCATCAGTTGTGCCGCCACTGAAATAATATGAAAATGTGATTTTGCCGCCGTTGTTAAAGCCCGTTACGCCACCCGCATAGGTGTTGTTTGATTTTATCACACCGCGGCTGTATGTATTAAAGATTGTTCCGCCACCGTTTTGATCTGCGATACCGCCAACATAGTATGCGCCAGTGGCATTACCGGTTGAAAAGCTGTTTTGCACCACGCCATGGTTTTGACCAATCATTGCGCCAACCCATTGATACTGCGCGCCAGTCGTGTTTGCGGTTGAAATAACATCTTGCATTTTGCCCGCAGAGAGGTTGATGCCCACTGCACCGCCAACTGCAAGGCCGAATGTTGTATTAGAGCCTGTTACGCTTGCACCATGCATATATCCATATTTGATTGTGCCACCGTTTACGCCGACAAGGCCGCCGATATAGCTGCCGCTGCCAGAAACGGCCGCAGTGCTTTCACAATACGAAATTGTGCCTGTGTTATATCCCGCGATTGTGCCGACATAGCTGCCACCCGTGATTGTGGCGCTTGCGGCAACATTAAGGCCATCAATTGTGCCGGCATTCCAGCCGAAAAGCCCTGCATAGTTCAATGTTGCGCTTGCAAGCGAAGAAATTGTGATTGTGTAGTCATTGCCGCGCAATATTCCTTCAAACGCATAATTTGCGCCACCAATTGGTGTGAATGCTGAAACAGTGATTGGTGCGGTGATGCTGAAATATTCACCGCTGTGGGTTGTGCCGGCATTGACATCGCTTGAAAGCGTGTTCAAAAGTGCAGGCGTGTTGATGATGTATGGGTCATCTTTGGTGCCTGTTCCACCAGCCCAGCCAACTTGGGTTGGTTCGGTTGGTTGAATGGTGATGTTTGTTGCTTGTGTGCCAACAATGATTTTGTTTTTTGCAAAAGAAAAACCGCCAATATCTCCTTCGCCCGTTGGGGTAGAGTTCTCGTAGTATGCAGCGATTTCTTCTGCATTTTCCCCAAGGCTTTCGTTATTGGCGATTATATCCGAAACGGCCACTTCTTGACCAACATA
The DNA here is from genome assembly GCA_017503445.1 of Clostridia bacterium. GTDB lineage: Bacteria > Bacillota > Clostridia > Christensenellales > UBA1242 > UBA5489. Next base: position 1,192 of record JAFVTB010000097.1, on the reverse strand, counting down.
AAGGGTTTCAGTGAATGAAAGAGTTTGCCCATCGTTGAATGGGTCTGCAATTTCAAATGAAATTTCATAATTTTTTGCAAAACTTGCATAGATCCTTGAAACATCTTCATCTGCAACAAAAGAATACTCAGCGGAACCACTCAGTTTTTCAAGTTGCGTTATGTCCGTAAAGAAACCAACAAAGGTATAACCTTCGTTTGCCTTGGCTTTAAGTGTGGTTTGTTGCCCAACGCGCAAAGTTTGCGCGCCATTAAGCCCCACGCTTGCACCATTAACAAGCACGCGGCCACCGTTTGCAGCGTTGTAATATGTGCCATTGTCGGTTGACATAATTGCCACACTTATTTCAGTGGTTTTTGAATATGACGCAGTGGTGTGAATGCCCACGCCCAAAAGCGCAAAGCCCAAAATGGCAATCAAAACAAATTTCAAAATGGAACTTATTTTTGCCCTTTTGCGAACCTTCATTTCAGACATACTGAATCCCCTTTTGCAATTATATGAAGATAGGAAAAATGCCAAACGGCAAACTTCGATATTTTCAAATTTATTGTAACAAAATCCGCAAAAAATAGTCAAGCAAAAACCTTCTGTATTTAATCTTTCAAAACATTTTTTTTGCGCAAAAAATGCTTAGTTTTTCTGATATTTTAGTCTGCAAAAACATCAAAAAATTATGCAAAAAAAATCCGCAATTTTTTGCGGAAATTTATAGCTTTAATGAAATTCTTTTGTTTGCCCAAAAAGAAGTGAATTTTATTATTTCAGCACCGCCTTAATACGGCGAACGCCAGCACTTGAACTTTCTTCTTTTTGGATTTTAAATGTGCCAAGGTCTTTGGTGTTTTCCACATGTGGGCCGCCGCAAATTTCTTTACTGAAACCGCCGATTGTGAAAACGGAAACCTTATCGCCATAGCGGCTTTCAAACAAACCAATCGCGCCCGCATTTTTTGCTTCTTCAACGGTCATTTCTTCGCGCGTTACAGGTACTGCGGCGGCAATGATTTCATTGACATAATCCTCAACCGCCTTGATTTCTTCCGGAAGCATTTTTCGTTCAAAATTAAAGTCAAAACGCAGGCGTTCTGGGGTGATATTGCTGCCCTTTTGATTGACATGCGCGCCAAGAACTTTCTTTAAGCCCGCGTGCAAAAGGTGGGTTGCGGTGTGAAGTCGCGTGGTTTCTTCG
>JAFVTB010000012.1 GCA_017503445.1 Clostridia bacterium | reverse complement strand
CGGCGGCAATGTGGACGGTTCCAGCGGCGTGCGCCCAGCTTTCGTTTTGGAGATTTAATTTCCCATTTTCTTTAAAGTCAACTTAAAATGATTAAATTTTCAATGTTCTTTTCATTTAGCACAACCGGCTACAGTTTCATTATAATGGCAAAGGTGACAAATTGCAACAAATCAAGACAATAAAACAATAGCAGAACATACATAAATAAAAGGTGGTGATACGAAACTGTTTTTTAAGAAATCCGTTAATATAAACTTAGTTACAATTATTTAAAGTTATCTTAGTTACAAAAATCTTAGTTATTAAAAGGCGTTCGTGACATTTCGCCTTTTTATTTTTTCCGCCTCTCTACCGAACCGGCGGGCGGGAAGCCCCGCGGGCATTGTTAGAGGCGCCGAAAACGGGCGAGGCGGAGCCGAGCGGAGAGCGCGGGGAGCCCCGCGGGCGATAAAGCGAGCCAACGACCGCAGGGAGTGTTTTCGGCGCCCCTATTTAAGCGCCCCAAACAGCCCTTTTTTCATTTTGTTTCCGTTCATCTTAACAATTATTTGCGCATTGTTGTTTTTTGCGCCAAAGTGGGGGATTGCAAGGGCGGTGTCAAGCGCGGGATAATATTTGATTTCCATAAAACACCGCTTGATTTTGCAAGCGCGTTTATTCAAAAATGCAAAAACTGCGGTGCTGTCATACATTGCCGCGCCGTTTTTAATGAAATTATCTTTATAACCCCTAAAAATCTCAGCCAAAACCGCGCCAACCTTGCCGGTTTGGGCGATTTTTTCAATATCTGCGGGCGTCAAATAAAACTCCCGCCCAAAATTGTTGGGGCAGAACACAATTTTGATGCCTTGCTTAAGCAAATATTCCACTGCCTCAGGGTCGCACGCCACATTAAAGCCCGCATACGGTTTTTCGCCCACTGTCGCATCAAATGTGCTGCCCATAAACCACACATCTTTGATTTTTTCTTTCACCTTTGGGCATTTTTGCACAACCTTTGCAATATTCGTAAGCGGCCCAAGTGCAACAATTGACATTGGCTTTTTTGCCGCCATAAGTTCGCTTTCATATCTTTTGATATATCCATCTTTACACACTTTTCTTGGGTTTTTGGGAAAAACATAATCGCCAAGCCCGCTTTTTCCATGCGCGCTGCGCTTTGTGCGGGTGCGTTTAAACCCGCTTTCGCTGCCCACAAGCACAGGGGTGTTTGGCGCGGCAATCAATTCCAGCACATCAAGCGTGTTTTTTGCGCCATTTTTTGCGCTTGTGTTGCCGGCGCTGGAGCAAAAGAACTTGATATCCAACCTTTTGCATTTTTGGGCCAAAAGGATTGCCACGGCATCGTCAATGCCTGTATCAACATCAAAAATCACAGGGGTTTTCATGGGGTTATTTTATCACAAACCCTTGGATTTAGGCAAAGAAAAAGGCGCTTTGATTTCTCAAAGCGCCAAATTGGTGATTCCAAGGAGAGTCGAACTCCTCACTTCGCCGTGAAAGGGCGATGTCTTAACCGATTGACCATGGAACCATGGTGGCTGTGGCTAGGATCGAACCAGCGACCTTACGGGTATGAACCGTACGCTCTAGCCAGCTGAGCTACACAGCCATAACACAAGCATTATACACAACCAAAAAGCATTTGTCAACAATTTTTTCAAAAAATTTTGCCACATTGCCAAAAATTTTGCATATCTTTTATTATACGGGCGTGCGCGCGAAAAGTCAACCCCCTCAAAAAAATTGGCACTTTTTTTAAAAAGGGTATTTACAATTTTGAATTTGTGTGTTATACTGCCCCAAGAAAATGTACTATGGAGGGATAAAAAATGACATTTGTTGAAGTGTTATTGAACGTACTTTCAATAATTGGAATCGTGGCAATCGGCGGCGCGGTGATTTATTTCCTTGGTGGCCTTTTGCTTTCAATTTTGGAATCAAAAAACAAAAAAGAAACCGTTGAAACACAATCTTTCACACAGGAAGAAACCAAAGTTGTTTCAAACGAACAACAATTTGTTGCCGAAGAAAAATATGAAGACACACTTGTGGATGAAAAATTTTCTTTGGAAGACGAAAAGGTTGAAGCTGTTGATTTTGACAAGGCAACCGAAGAAAAGAAATCTTTGGAACCTGCCCAAGAACAAAAAGATGACCTTAACAACCTTTTCAACGATGAAAAAGAATTCAATTTCGATGATTTCGATTTTGATGCATTTTTCAACGAACAAAACGAAACTGCGGCACAGGAAACTGCCCCTGTGGAAGAACCTGCCGCAATCGTTGAAGAAGTGGCTGAGCCAATTGTTGAAGAAACTGCGCCTGTTGTTGAAGAACAACCTGCTGCTCAAACAATCACAACCGTTGAAGAAGTGAAAACAGAAGAAGTGGCGGTGGCCCAGGAAGCGGCAGCAGAACCTGCAATCGTTGAAGCGCCTGCTCAAAACAATGAAGTTGAAAACGAACTTCGCGCTGAAATTGAAGCGCTTAAAGCTGAACTTGCCGAACAAAAGGCACTTTATGAAGCACTTAAGCTCCAAGCCGAAGACAACCAAAAGAAATGGGAAGAAGAAAAACTTGGCCTTGAAGCGCTTTATCAAGAAGCTGAAAAACGCGAACAAGAAGCTGCCGGCAAAACCCAAAGCGCGCTTTCAATTGAAGAATATGAAGCCCGCCTTGTGCTTCTCAGGGAACGTCTTAAAGCCAACGAATATGAACTTAAGCAAAACCGCAAAGAATTCCTTCCACTTAAACGCGTGCGCAAAAACCTTGATAAGGATAAGGCAAAACTTCGCCGCCGCGAAGCCCTTGTTGCAAAACAAAAAGTGCTTTTGTATGGTGTAAACAATATTGCGGAAATTGACCAAGAAAAAGCCAAAAAACTTGCTGAAGATCTTGACCTGCTTGATGGTCTTAAAGTTTCTGTGCGTCACTGCGAAGAAGTTATGGAAGCAAATAAAGACCGCTATCCAATCCTTGAAACCGCAAATCGCATTTTGGTGACAACAAATGAAGAATTGAAAGCAGATATCCAGGCATGCGAACTTGCAATCAGAAAACTTAATGGTGAAGATGTTGATGCGGATATCGCTGCGCTTGAACAACCTGTTTCTGAACAACCAAAACGTAAACGCGGTCGCCCACGCAAAGAAAAAGTTGAAGAAACACAGCAAATCAACATTAATGAACTTGTTGCACAAGATACAACAATTGTTCACACCGCGCAAACTGAATCAAACATTATTGATGAATCAAAAGAAGTTTTAAACAATATTATTGTTGAAGAACCTGTTCAGGAAATCAAAGTTTTTGCTGCAGAAGCACCAGAAACAGCTGAAAAACAAACAACAATTGAAATCAAAAAAGAAACAATCACACACACAATCACTGAAACAACTGCACCAAAAGCTGAAGTTACAAGTCTTGATGACTATGAACCATCACTTGAAGAATTGTTCGCAGTTGAAAATGAAAATCTTTTCAATGATTTCAACGATTTTAATGACTTTGATGATAAAAAGTAATTTAAAAAAGCAAGTTTTATTTGATTAAAAACTTGTTTTTTTCTTTATAATCATCAAAAAGCGCGCAAATTGTTTTGAAAATGCCACACCTTTGTGATATACAATAATTAAGAAAGGGGCGCGAATAGTGGCATACTTTTATTTGGATATAATTGCTGCTGTGGTGATTGTCCTTGCCAGCATTGTGGGCATGTGTAAGGGCTTTTTTGCAACTCTTTTATCGCTTATGGGCTTTGTTGGCACATTTGTTCTTGCCTATTTTTTCAGTGATGAAATTTTGGGGCTGCTTGATCAAATTTGCGGCTTGCCAACGCTTATCCAAAATGCACTCGGCAGTGGTGTTGGCAACATTGTGGTGGCGGTGGTGGGGTTCATCATCACATATATTCTTATACGGCTTGTGGTGTTTATATTAAATCACACAATTGGCAAACTTTTCAAAAAAGGCCGTTTGGTTGGCGGGGTCAACACATTTATGGGCTTTGTGCTGGGGCTTGGGAAAGGTGCTGTTTATGTGGCGCTTGCACTTGTGGCAATCAATTTTGCAAGTTTAATTCCATCGGTCAAAGAATGGTCAAACACTGCATTCCAACAAACTTATGTGATTGGCAAGGTCTATAATTGGGTTGGTGATCAACTTGGAAACTATTTTTCAAGTCCAGAAAACCAAGAAAATGAAAACCAAAGCGATGCAAATTCAGAAAACAGTTGATTTTTTCGTCGCAGTTGTATAAACTTACTTTATGTGATTTTTGGGATTATCCTAAAATCTTAATTACTTAACCAGGGGGAACAGTGAATAACAAACCTAAATCAAACACTAACAAAATTTTTTATTTGCTTATCGCAACACTTTTGATTGTGTTTGTGTTTTTTTCGCTTTTTGGCACAAACGACACAAAAAACAAAATCACTTATGAACAGGCAAATAACTATTTCACCAGTCAGCAGGTGGAAAAATGGTATGTCGTCGGCAACAGTAAAATTGTATTTAAACTCACAGAAGAAGCCGGCTCAGAAATTGAATTAAAAGATTTTCCAAAAAAATATGATGTCTATATGACATATGATGCAAAAGCATACACCGCGTGGTTTGAAAACACCGAATATAATGCACTTTATTTGGGATATCAACCACCATCTGGTTCAATATGGGACACTTTGTATCCAATCATCATGATTGCTCTTGGGGTTGTGTTTATCTTTTTCTTGTTCAAAATGTTTTCGGGGCAAGGCGGCGGTGCAATGGGCTTTGGCAAAATGCGTGCAAAGCAAGCCGTGAATGTCAAGGTGCGCTTTGATGATATCGCTGGTGCAGAAGAAGAAAAAACTGAGCTTCGCGAAATCGTGGATTTCCTGAAATTTCCACAAAGGTTCACAGAACTTGGAGCACGTATTCCAAAAGGTGTGCTTTTGGTGGGCCCTCCAGGCACAGGTAAAACACTTCTTGCCCGTGCGGTGGCTGGCGAAAGCGGCGTTCCATTCCTTTCAATCAGTGGTTCTGATTTTGTGGAAATGTTTGTGGGTGTCGGCGCAAGCCGTGTGCGCGATTTGTTTGAGCGCGCAAAACAAAATGCACCATGCATCGTGTTTATTGATGAAATTGATGCCGTTGGGCGCCAGCGTGGTGCGGGGCTTGGCGGCAGCAATGATGAGCGCGAACAAACCCTTAACCAACTTTTGGTTGAACTTGATGGTTTTGAGGCAAACCAAGGTATAATCGTGCTTGCGGCAACCAATCGTGCCGATGTTTTGGACCCTGCGCTGCTTCGTCCTGGCCGTTTTGATCGCCAAGTTTATGTTTATCCACCAGATGTTCGAGGGCGCGAAGGTATCTTAAAAATTCACGCAAAAAACAAACCGCTTGCTGAAGATGTTGATTTCAAAACTTTGGCGCGTATAACCAGCGGTTTTACTGGTGCTGATCTTGAAAACATGCTGAATGAATCTGCAATTTTGGCGGCGCGTGCAAATCGTGCAAGTATTAATATGACCGATATCACTGAAGGCATCAATAAGGTGCTTATGGGGCCGCAAAAGAAAAGCACAATCGTAACCGAAAATGATAAAAAAGTGACCGCTTATCACGAGGCCGGCCACGCGATTATCCATAAAATGCTTGAACATTCAGATGATGTGCATGAAGTTTCAATCATTCCACGCGGTCATGCAGGCGGATATACATCTTCAAGGCCAAAAAACGATGATGGAATGTATTCACTTGCCAAGCTCAACGACATTTTGGCGGGCTTTATGGGTGGCCGTGTTGCCGAAGAAATTGCCCTTGGTGATGTGTTTGCGGGAAGTTCCAACGATATTGAACGTGCAACAAACATTGCCCGCAAGATGGTGAAAGAATGGGGCATGAGTGAAAAATTTGGCTTTATGGGCTTTGAAACAGGTGGCCAAGTGTTCATTGGGCGTGATTATCAAGAAAAAGCAATGTACAGCGAACAAACTGCTGCGGATATCGACAGTGAAGTGAAGAAAATTTTGGACTTTAATTATGACCGCACAAAGAAAATTATCACCGAAAACCGCCAACTTTTGGAAAACCTTGCAAATCTTTTGCTCGAAAAAGAAACAGTTTATAAAGAAGAAATTGATCTTTTGATTGAAGGGAAAACTGTTGAAGAAGTTATAAAACTTATGGACAAAAAGGAAAAAGCCCGCCTTGCAAAAGATAAAAAACAAAAAGAAATCAGCGAAAAACAAGCAAAACTTAAGGAACTGCAAATTAAATTAAAAACCAGCGAAGTTTTCTTAAAACATGGCATCATCAGTCAAGAAGAATATGATTCTGTGAAAAACCTTTGCGAAGAACTTCAAGCAGAAATTGAACAGGAAAAGCCAAAGCGCAAAAAAACACAAGTGATTGAAGGGCAAACCACAATTGAAAATCAACCGCAAGCTTTGAAAAGCAATGATATCACTGAAAATCAAATTGCCAAAGCGCAAACTCAGCAGGAAAAACCTGCCGAAGAACAAGGAGATAAACAATGAAAAAGAAATTAGGTCTTTATGTAACATTAGGTGCAATTGCGCTGGTTGCAATGGCAATAATCATTATGTATTTGATGCCCGTAAGTTATTTGCCATCAATGTCAAAACCCACAAATATCACGGTGTATCAAACCACAAGCAAATATGGCACGTTCAGCGCTGATACAAGTGCAAAAACATATAATGAAATCTTGGATGCATATAACAAAAGCTTCCAGCAAAACTTTTTGTCTGCAGTTTTTGCGGGGCAAACTGCAGCCACCTCTGCAAATGGTGAATTAAAAACCACAACCACAAAGCCGTCATATTCAACCTATATTGTGCTTAATTTTGATGCGCAAAAAATTGTTGTGAATGGACATAAGCAAAATGTGTCTGTTGATCAAGTGCTTTTGCAAGTGGAAAACACCACCACTTTTGGTGATGTGAAAGTTTATTTCAAGCAAGCGGGCACCAGCGGCACAACAACCTATTATTATATGACAACCCTTGCAAAACAAGCGGCACTGTATGAAGTGATTACATCACTTACAATTCCAGAATAAAAATTGGCGATTTGATCGCCTTTTTTTATGCCACAAAAATGCAATTTTATCTGCAAATTGCTTGACTATTTTTTGTGTCGTTTGGTAAAATAAAACAGAAGGAAATTACGATATTTGACAAATAAAAAATAAGTGAGTTTATATGCCAAAAAATAATATTTTTTCAAAAAAACTTTTGATGGTGCTGGGCGTTCTGGTCTTCGCGCTTTCTTTTGTTTTTGCAGGGGTGTTTGCAATCACAAATCACAGGCAAACAGTTTCTTTTTCTTGCGTGGTGCTTTCCACTGATAATGGGGAATATCACAATGCCCTTAATGGTGGTTTTGTTGAGGTGGATGGCAAGACGATTGGGTTGTCTGGCACAACAAAAAATCGCGCGGGCAAAACAATCAATCTTTGCGCTTCGCCAAGTGATGGTTATGCCTTTGTGGGATATTTTGATTGTGATGTGCTGCTTTCAACCGAGGTTGAATACAGCGTTGCCCCAAATGAAAATCAAACCATTGTTGCAAAATTTGCCAAAGAGGTTGAGGTTTCTTTACAGGTGCAAAGCCCGTTTGATAAGGATATTACGCAAACAATCAATGCAACGTGCTTTGTTGGGCAAAGTTTGACAATAAATGACATTATTCAAAATCAATGTGATGAAACATGGAAGCAATATTATTTCAGTGCCAATGCTGTTGAAACGGATAATCTGTTAAGTGCTGGATATGCGTTTGAATCAAATATAATGTTGGTTGGTGCGCAAAATGCCACAATAGAGGTTGAGCCAAATGAAACTGATTTTGTTGGTGATCCGGCTGTCCCAAGTGGATATTCAAAATCGTCACAAGTTTTGGTGATTTATAACCAACCGGGAATTGCTTCGTATTCGGCTTCTCCAACCTGCACAACCCATGTGTTTAAGTTGAAAGAAGAAAAACCAGGTTACAAGGTTTACACCTCCAACAACTGGTCTTTTGGTTATATGTTTCAAAATGGTGCTTTTCAGAAGTTTGTGCAAGCCACAGTTCAAGAACCCGGATATATAATGAATGGTTGGTCAATTTATGTTTGGGGAACATATAACGGCAATTCATTTTGGGTTGATGTAACAAATGCGGCGGGTTATGGTGGAAATGTTGGAATTATTATTGCCACTCCGCTTGTAGAACAGGGGTATGTGGCAACATTCTATTCTGATGATCAAACTGTGATACAACAAAACACTTACAAAAAGAACGCCAGCATCAATATGCCCGTCAGCGCCCCAACCAAAGAAGGGTTCACCTTTGCGGGCTGGACAACATCGCCTTCTTCAAATGTGGTGCAGTGGTCAAGCGGCACAAGGACGCTTTCCCAAGACACAAACTTTTATCCTGTTTGGAAGCGTGACAACGCCATTACATATGCATATATCAACGAAAATGGCGTGCGCGCAACTGTGCAAGACAACGAAAACGCATCGCCAAACTTTTCTGTTTTGGATGCAACGGCAGAAAAAGCAACTTTTTCAATTGATAAAGTGCCAAATGCAAGTTTTGAGTATAATGGCAAAACATATACCTTTATTGGATATTCAACTGAAGAAACAAATTATTCGGGAACTTATGCCAATGCAGGTGATGTCTCTGGTTTAAGTGGCACAATCGAAATGTATGGCGCGGCAAAAATGCTTTATGCGATATACAGCACAACAGTTTATATAACCTATGATCCAAATGGTGGGCAGAACACCCCTGCGCAGGAAAGCACAACAATTTGCAAATCTGCAGGTGCAAGTGAAATTCAATCACAAACATTGGATTATCGCCTTACAAGTCAAACCCCAACAATTGAAGACGGCACAGCAGTGAAGTGGTTGGCCAACAACACACAATATGATATTGGTGGCGTTGCGCCAATAACGTGGGATACAACTTTCACGGTTAAGTGGCTGATTGATCACACCTTGCCGGGGCAAGGAACTGCGGCTGATCCATTCACAATTTCTTCTGCACGGGAATATAAACGCTTTTTATCAGGTGTGAATGACGGCAGATATTCAAGTGCAAATCAATATTTCAAGCTTTTGGCAAGTTTTGAAATTGGATATTATGAGCCGGTGGGCATTTATGATTATTCCTTGAATAAAGAATTTCCATTTATGGGGAATTTTGATGGCAATGGGCAAACCCTTACACTTTCTTCAACTGGCACTTGGCAAAATTCAAACTATGTTGGCATATTTGGCTACAACAGCGGCGTAATCCAAAACCTTTCGGTGGCGGGAAATGTTGTTGGGGATAATTATGTTGGCGGATTGTGCGGATATAACACCGGCAAAATCATCGCATGTACAAGCGCTGTCAATGTGTATGGAAGTGGAAGTTATGTTGGTGGCATTGTTGGCGTTAATAATGGCCTTGTGGATAAGTGTATCTCAAGCGGCAATATAACATCAACAAACACCACATTTGCACTTGCATTTGGTGGCATCGCGGGCATCAACCTTTCAAATGCAACCATAAGAAACGCAATGTCAAGTGGTGAAGTGACCGCCCTTACCACACAATGGGTTGGTGGAATCACCGGGCAAAACCATGGCAACGTGATCAACACAAGAACATTCTCTGTTTCAAAAGGCGCATATTATGTTGGCGGCATTGTTGGGCAAAATGGTGGCGGAAATATTTTCAACAGCTATGTAAGCGGAAAAGCATACAGCCAAAACACATATGCTGGTGCAATCGCGGGTGAAAACAGAGGCACTGTTCAATATGCGTATTATTTTATCAACACAGCATATGATGGAAACAATAAAACTCAAAATGCTTTCGGCAATGCAAACCTTGGCATCACAACACAAAATCCAAATTATGTGGATTCGTTCAGTGTTGAGGGCGAAAGTGCGGGCGTGCAAATGGAACAAGGTGGGCGTGAACTTTCTTTGAAATGGGCGCTGAATTTGGGCTTGGAGCTGTTCTCTCTTAACGATGGAAATGTTTATTGCAGTTGGGAAGATGACCCAAATGATGGCTATGCAACTTTGTTTGTTGATGGCTGGAACAATATGATTGGGCAGGGTTCAAGCGTGACGGGCTGGACAGGCAGTGGCACACTTCAAGACCCATATCAAATTGGTTCTATTGGTGATTTGCAACTGTTGCAAGAAAAAGTTTCTTTTGGTCTGACATATAAAGGTGCATATTTTGTGATGACATATGATATCACCTTTAATGACACCGCTGCTGCAGAATGGAAACCAATTGGCGGTGCCAACGAAACAGAAAGTTATGTTTTTGAAGGCACTTTTGATGGCCAAGGGCATAAAATCAGTGATGTTGTTATCAACAATTCATCAAACTATCAAGGCATTTTCGGGTTCAACAACGGCATTATTCGCAACGTGGTGCTTGCAAATGCCAATATTGTGGGCGGAAGCTATGTTGGTGGGCTTGTGGGATACAACACAGGCGCTGTGATGAACTGCACCTTTGCAAGTGGTATTGTTGGTGGAAATGGAAGTTATGTTGGCGGCATTGTTGGCGTGAATAATGGACTTATCGACAAGTGTATTTCAAGCGGCAACACAGTTGGCAAAAACACAACATTTGGCCTTGCCTATGGTGGCATAACAGGCATAAATCTTTCAAGCGCGGTGGTGCGCAACAGCTTGCATTCAGGCGCGGTTTCTGGCAACACAAGCCAATGGCTTGGCGGCATTGCTGGACAAAACCATGGCAAGATCATCAATGTTTATAATCATGGCAGTGTTAGCGGAGCATACTATGTTGGCGGCCTTGTTGGACAAAATGGTGGCGGACTGCTTTTAAATGCATATTCAAGCGGTATGGTTGCTGGCATAAACACATATGCTGGTGCAATCGCTGGGTTTGATAATGGTGGTGAGATTTCATTCACATATTATCTTTCTGGTGTGGCAACCGATGGCAAAAATGCCGTGCAAAACGGCATTGGAACAGCCACCTTGGGTGCTGTGGCAGCAGATAAAGCAAACCAAACCACTGCATTTGATGAGAATAAAGGATTTTCGCAAATTATTGTCAATGGCCAGACAACAAGCCGACTTTTGGAAGCACTTAATTTTGGTCAAAAATTTTATGACAGTGCAGAAGAGGGCATTTATTCAATTTGGACGGATGATTCAAACTCTTGGCCTTCACTTTTAACAAATAACGAGTGGAACGATTCAAGCGCATGGTTTTTCAGTGGTGAAGGCACAAAAGCAAATCCATATTTGATTGCCAAAGAAGATGATCTTTATTATCTTGCACTTTATGTGAACTCTGGCGTGGATTTTGCAGGATGCTATTTCAGCCAAACAACGGATATCACCATTTCAAAATATGCAGATTCTTGGAATCCAATTGGCACATATAACACCAAAATCAAAAAAGCAAGTTTCTTTAATGGCATTTTTGATGGTCAATACAAAAAAATCAGTGGCATAACCACAAACACTTCTGCAAACTATCAAGGTTTGTTTGGATACAGCAATGGCACAATCAAAAATGTTGCGGTTGTTGATGCCAACATTGTTGGTGGCAATTATGTTGGCGGCATTGTTGGTTATAATACAGGATATGTTGAAGATTGCTATGTAAACGGCCAAGTCAAAGCCACAGGAAGTTATGTTGGCGGCATTGTGGGCGTGAATAATGGCGATGTCAACAAATGCTATAACCTTGGCTCTGTGGTTGGTGGAAATTCAACATTTGGGCTTGCCGTAGGCGGCGTGATTGGCATAAACTTGACCGCGGCAAATGTTTATAACGTTTTCAATAATGGAACTGTTGAAGCAAATGTGTATCAATGGGTTGGCGGCATTGTTGGGCAAAATCATGGCGTTTTGGAAAATGCTTTCAATAACGGAAATGTCAGCGGCGGATATTATATCGGCGGTATTGCTGGGCAAAATGGTGCAGGTGAAATCAACCTTGCATACAACAGTGGCAAAATCACCGGTAAGGCAACATTTGCAGGCGGCATTTGCGGGTTTGACAACAATGGCAAAATCCAGCACACATATTATTTGGCTTCCTCTTGCACAGATGTAAGTGGAAAAGCCCAAAACGGCATTGGCTGTGAAAACAGCGGTGAAGTGACAAAAGATAACAGTGCAAAAACTTGGTCGTTTGATCAAAATGGCACAATGAGTATGGTTGTTATCAACAATGTGAATGTTTCAAACCTTCAAACTGCGTTGAAAACTGCACATGCAAGATTATCTTCTGTGTATACCGATAAATATTGCGTGTGGGAAGAACGTGATGATCATCAATATCCTGCAACTTGCAAAACCCACACAACACCTGTTATGTGGAATGGGTATGTTGCAAATGATACATTAAAAGGTGATGGCACAAAAACAAACCCATATCTTATCAGCACAGTTGAAGACCTTACTTATTTTGCCTTTAATGTGAATTCAGGTGATAATTATAGCGGAAAATATGTCACTCTTATGGCCGATATCAACTTTGGCGGTAACGCAAGCAATATGTGGTCGCCAATCGGATGGTATGACACATCAATCAGCAAAGCAAACACATTTGCCGGCACTTTTGATGGTAACGGGCACACAATAAGCGGGCTTTACACAAACACCACAAACAATTATCAAGGGTTGTTTGGCTATAACGCCGGCACGGTGAAGAACTTGACTGTGAAAGGTGATATCACCGGCGGCAATTATGTTGGTGGCATCGCGGGCTATAACATTGGCGAAATAATCTTCTGCAAAAATGAATGCACTGCTTTCGGCAGCGGCAGTTATATCGGCGGCATTGTTGGTGTGAATAATGGCAAAGTGGAAGGTTGTTATTCAACAAATGCTGTTTCTGGGAATAATGCCACATTTGGGCTTGCCGTTGGCGGCGTTGTGGGCATCAATCTTCCGGATGCAAAAGTTGAAAACTCTTTTTCAAATGGCAATGTTTCTGCAGGCGTATATCAATGGGTTGGCGGCGTTGCGGGACAAAACTATGGCACAATTTCAAATTGTTATGCGACGGGCGATGTTGAAGGCGGATACTACACCGGTGGTGTTGCAGGCCAAAATGGTGCTGGCACAATTTCAAATTGTATAAGCTTTGGCATTATAAATGGCAAAAACACATTTGTTGGTGGCGTTGTTGGTTTCAATAATAATGGTGTTCTTCAACACAACTATTATCTTGAAAACAAAACCTTTGATGGCAATGCAACCGTGCAAAATGGTGTGGGGAATGAAATTCTTGGCAAAAAATCATCAGATGTGCACGGACAATTTGCTTCGTTTGATGCAAATTTGGAAATTGAATCAACAAATGTATTTGGCACGCAAACCACAAACCTTGTGGATGCACTGAATGCTTTCGTCTTTGAAAATCGTCAAAACGGCATTGTTGGCGATGCGTGGACACTAGGGGCAAATGGAATGCCAAGTTTTGGGTATAACACTTTGGTGTGGGATGGCACATCAACTCAAAGCTATGCCGATGGAAATGGTTCACTTGATGATCCATATCAAATTGCCAACGCAAGTCAATTTGCATATTTTGCAAATCAGGTTGCCGCGGGGCAAACTTTTGAAAACAAATATTTTGTTTTAACGCAAGATATTTATCTTAATCATCAATATCTTGAAACCGATTTGGCAAATGCCAATGTGTGGCGGCCAATCAATGGTTTTGCGGGTGATTTCAATGGCCAAAATTTTGCAATCCATGGTGCATTTGTCAACACCATTGAAAACAACGCGGGTATATTCGGGAAAATTTCAGGCGGGCTTTCAAACCTGTGCGCTGCTAATGGTTTTGTTCAAGGACTTTCAAACGTTGGCGGCATTGTTGGACACACAACGGGTGATATGCTTTGCTGTGTTAACGAAAATAATGTTTTTGGCTTTGGGGCAAATGTTGGCGGAGTGGTTGGATTCTCTTCTGGAATGATCAATGCTTGTATAAACAGTGGCACAACTGTTGGAACAAGTGAAAATGTTGGTGGCATTGCTGGTCAAGCTGCAGCAAGTGTTGTGAACAGCTTTAATATCGGCGCCATAGAAACAAAAACATCAACCGCAGGTGGCATTGTTGGCGTTGCGGCGGAATGTGCGGTTGTCAACTGCTTTAATGCAGGCAAAGTTGTTGGCTTGCAAAATATTGGCGGCATCGTTGGATGCAACCAGGGCGCTGTGCAAAATTGCTACAACTTTGGCAATGTTTCGGGCATAAGCGGATATGTTGGTGGCATTGTTGGCAAAAATGAGGGCAATATTGAAACCGATTATTATCTTTTAAACAACACAACTTGCGCAGGCATGGTGCAATTTGGTGTTGGTGCGGCAGCAGGAAAGTTTGCCCAAGATATCTCTGGCCAAACAAATTATTACACCACATCATTTGCGATGTCATCTGTTGGCATTGGCAATGCAACCATTTCAAATCTTGTTGATGCGCTTAACACTTGGGTTGGCGTAAAACAATCGCATGAAAATGTTGCACTTTTTGCATGGAAAATGGGTGAAAAATATCCTGTGTTTGAACGCTTTTGGAAAGGCGCACAATCAACAACCTTCAGTGGTGGAAATGGTACAAAAGAAAATCCATATCAAATTGCCACGGCAAATGATTTGGCATTGCTTTCAAAAAATGTGGCAAACGGAACGACATATCTTAACAAATATTTCATCATGACAAACGATATTTATCTTAATGATGAACTTTTCAGTTTTAATCCTGACACCGGGCTTGTGATGGTCAGTGATGGTGTGAATGTGGCATATCTTGGCACAGGCATAAAGGGCGGCGTTGGCGAAAATGTTTCGTTTGACCAAGTTGCGTCCAGCCCTGGAACATGGTATGCAAACCAAAAAGGCACATCAGGCGCATATGGTGGCAACATCAATGTTTGGTCGCCAATTGGTCAGGTTTCCGCTGCCGGCAAACAATATGCTTTTGCAGGTCACTTTGATGGCGATGGTCATGTTGTTTCAGGCGTTTATATCAACGCAAGTGGCACAAATCAAGGGCTTTTTGGTATTGTTTCTGGTGTTGTGAAAAGCGTTGGTGTTGTCAACAGTTTTATTGCTGGTGACATGTATATTGCAGGTGTTGTTGGCAACAGCACAGGCGCGCTTTCAAACCTTTTCAATGAATCTGTTGTTCTTGCCAAAACATCTGCTGCGGGCGGCGTGTGCGGATATGCAAACGCAAGTGCCAGCATTGTCAACTGTTATAACAGTGGCATTGTGTGGGGAAGTGCATCCACAGGCGGCGTTGGCGGACAGATATTGGGAAGTGTTCAAAGCATCTATAACTGGGGCGCGGCATATCAAGCCACAAACCAAGCAAAAGCATTGGGCGTATACACACAAAGCAATCTTGGCACAAACCTTTATGCTTGGGCGGGTTCTGCCGCTGAAGACGCAAAGATTTCTGTTGTAACGCAAGACGATGTTGTTTCAACCACCGAAGCGTTGAACAGCTTTGCATCCCAAAATGCGCTTTTGCAATGGCGTATAGACACCCTCACCGGCAAACCAAGTTTCTTTTCAAGTGTTGTTTGGGATGGTGGCATTGCAAAAGGATATGAAGGTGGCGCAGGCACGGAAAGCAATCCATATCTTATCGCAAATGCCAGCCAGCTTGCTTATTTCGCAAATGGTGCAAATCGCGGAAGTTATGCAAAAATAATCAAAGATATCTATCTTAATGATGAAACCTTCATCTTTGATCCAGATACGGGGCTTATCAAGGTTTCTGACGGCGTGCATACTGCTTATCTTGGCACAGGAATAAAAGGTGATGCAACCGGCACAAATACAACATTTGATGCGATGGCGTCAGCGAAAGGCACATGGTATGCAAATGCAAATGGCGCAGAAGGAAACTATTTGGGTGTGCTTAACAATTGGGAAGGCATTGCCGACCTTAAAACATCGCTTGATGGTGATGGGCATATAATTTATGGGCTGTATTCAACCACAAGTGGGCTTGTGCTGGAAACGAACAAAGGTGCAGTTTTGAAAAACTTGACAATCGCAAACAGTCTTGTTATGGGTACAACTGTTGGTGGGGTTGTCAACAGTTCTCATGGTGGCACGTTGATGAATCTTTCAAACAATGCAACAGTGTTGGGCACAAACAGTGGTGGCATTGTGGGCGAAATTACTGGTACAATTACAACTTCAAAATCACAGTCACAATACAATTCGGGATATTCAATATATAACATTGAGCGCACAAGTCTTTCAAATCTTGAAAACCGTGGCACAATCATCGGCACAAACGCG